>JASHVE010000251.1 GCA_030039675.1 Acidobacteriaceae bacterium
TGTTCCGCGGAGCCAATTCGCGAGGACAAACGATGGGGAACCTGCGCATGGGCAAGCGCAGTGGAAGCACGCGCATCCAGCCGTCCTGCAGACGGCACCGGATCTCCAGCCGACGGCGATTCGCGCGGTTGCAATCTCTGCGCGCTGGCCAACGGCGCAGGCGCGCTGGAACGTGGCGGCGCTGCTGCTTCACCCGGTTGCGCCGTGAGCGGCGCCGGTGCGACGGGAGGATTAGGAACCGGCTCAGGCTGCGCTTCAATAGGAACCATGGAAAACTCATCCGACGCAGTCGTGCCGTGGGGAGCACTCGCGGCGTCCCCTTCGAGAGTGCCCGCCGCAGCCACCGCCTCACGAACCGCCATGCCTCTATTGCCCAAGGCAAGAGTCGTATTGCATTCGATCAGCCGAAGCAGGTCTTGCTGGAAATCTTCGCGTGCAGCCACATCGTAAAGAGCCACGGAGCCCGTCGGGGAGCTGAATGTGGCGATGACGGTTTCTGGACGTGCAGTAGCCACGTCTTCGCTATTTCCATCAAGACTGAGGGCAAGCGGAATCTGATAAAGGTCCACAGGACCTTCGCTGTAAACCACCTCGATGAAGAACAATGCCGCTGATTCGACCGCGCCGTGCGGCGGGTCTGCCACATGGAAACAAGCGTCATCGCTCCTTGGACGAAAGTCCACCCAATCGCGAACGCGCACAGACTGGACCGTGCGTGTTTTGGCCCCAAACCAACGCTGACGTGGAAGCCACGACGGCAACGCCGATTCGAGCGCAGCCCTTCCATGACCCGTGAGAAAACCCAGCCAACCGCCGGCCAGATCATCCGGAGCGACCACAAGCTCTGCCGTCAGCTCCTGCACTGCCTCTTCGCTAAGTTCAGCCGACGGCGGCAGCTCGATCTGCGGAGACTGCAGCTCGAGCCACAGAAAGGAATATGGGGCAACCGTCAAGCTGTAAGGAGCCTCAGTGATAGCAGGAAATGCAACATAGCCAATCATCTCGACCGGTTCCATCCCTGCATAGGCGGCAAGATCGAGTGAAGCCGGCTGCGCAAAGCGGCTCAGATTGGCCACACAGAGCACCGTCTCTTGCGTACCATCATCGCGGTCGAGATTGCGCAGATAAGCAAGTATCTTCCGGTTCGAGGGATTCAAAAAAGTGAGCGTGCCGCGGCCGAAAACCTGGAAGAGTTTGCGTAGTGCGATCATGTTGCGCGTCCAGTGCAGCAGGCTCGACTGATCGCTGAGCTGCGCTTCCACGTTGACCACCTGATAGCCGTAAATGTAGTCCATGATCACCGGAAAGTAGAGCCGCGCCGGATCGCATTTCGAGAACCCGGCATTGCGATCCGATGTCCACTGCATCGGCGTGCGCACGCCATTCCGGTCGCCGAGATAGATGTTGTCGCCCATCCCTATCTCATCGCCGTAATAAAGGATGGGTGTACCGGGAAAGCTGAGTAGGATTGAGTTCAACAACTCAATGCGCCGCCGGTTGTTGTCGACCAGCGGCGCCAGCCTGCGCCGTATACCGACATTGATGCGCATGCGCGGATCTGCCGAATACGCAAAGTACATATAGTCGCGCTCGTCATCGGTAACCATCTCCAGTGTCAGCTCGTCGTGATTGCGCAGAAAAAGCCCCCACTGGCAGTTGTCCGGAATCGGCGGAGTCTGCGCCATGATGTCTGTGATCGGCAGGCGGTCTTCCTGGCGAAGCGCCATGTAGATACGTGGCATGAGCGGGAAATGAAAGGCCATGTGGCACTCATCGCCGTCACCGAAATAGGGACGAACGTCGGCCGGCCACTGGTTAGCTTCCGCAAGAATCAGGCGGTTCGCATAGCCGGCATCGATGGCGGCGCGGATCATCTTCACTACCGCATGCGTCTCCGGAAGATTCTCGCACGACGTGCCATCACGCTCGCAGAGATATGGAATTGCGTCCATGCGCAGCGCATCCACGCCCATATCCAGCCAGAACCGCATTGCCTTTAGCACCTCTTCAATCACCAGCGGATTGTCGAAGTTGAGGTCGGGCTGGTGCGAAAAAAACCGGTGCCAGTAATAGGCTTTCGCTGCGTCGTCCCAGGTCCAGTTCGACTTCTCGGTATCGGTAAAAATGATGCGGGCATCCTTGTAGTGCTTATCCGTATCGGACCAGACGTACATATCGCGCTGCGGCGAGCCCGGCGGCGCAAGACGCGCCGCTCTGAACCACGGATGCTGGTCGCTGGTGTGATTGATGACCAGCTCAATCATCACCTGCATGTTGCGCTGATGCGCCGCGTCAAGAAACACCTTGAAGTCGTTCAGTGTTCCGTAGGAAGGGTTGACATCGGTGTAGTTGGAGATGTCGTAACCATCATCGCGCAGCGGCGATGGAAAAAACGGAAGCAACCAGATACAGGTGATGCCGAGATCCTGCAGGTAATCAAGCTTCGTGAGCAAGCCGGGAAAGTCACCAATTCCATCGTTGTTCGAGTCGGCAAATGCGCGAACGTGCAGTTCATAGATAATGGCGTCCTTGTACCACAGCGGATCCGTCGCGCTGGCCAGTTTTTTCACGTTCAAGCTCTCCG
>JASHVE010000020.1 GCA_030039675.1 Acidobacteriaceae bacterium
CTCCGCATCTTGCAGGCGATCCAGTCCAAGTTCTCGCTCTCCCTGCAAAATGCATTTCGCTTCCGCAACGCGGAGAAAGACGCCCGCATCGACCATCTCACGCAGCTCGTGAATATGCGGTACTTCCTGCAGCAGATCGATGCGCAGGTGGAGAAGGCGGGCGAGTCAGGAGCCCGCTTCGCCGTCGGCGTTTGTGACCTGAATTCCTTTAAGGCTGTCAACGACCGGCACGGACACTTGGTCGGTAATGATTTGCTGCGCGCAATTGCCGAAGGGTTTCGCGCCTGTTCAGGTCCGGCAGACATCGTAGCCCGCATGGGCGGCGACGAGTTCGCCTTTCTGTTTCCTTCAATGGATGCGTCTTCGACATGGTGCCAGTTGGAGAAGCTCGATACGGCGGTGCAGCGCGCGTGCAAGGGCCTGCGCATCGAGGTCGGCATCTCTTCGAGCATCGGCATCGCCTACTATCCTGACGACGGGGAAAGCGCCGAAGAGCTATTGGGCAAAGCAGACCGTGAAATGTATCTCAGTAAACGAAGCTATTACCGCAAAAATCGCAGAGGCGAACCGCAGCCCGTCCTTGTAGGCACGTTCACGCGATGAAGCCGGCCGTCTCGGTCGCGGCGTGGCTCGCGCGAACGCTTGCGATTGTGCTTCTGGTCATCACTGGTTCAACGCTCCTCGTGCGCTGCGCTCCGGGCTACCTGAGCGACGCGCGCGAGATGGATGCGCGTTATGCAGACGCCGCGCGTGGGGAGTTGAACGCCGAAGCTGCCCGCAGCGGTTCACTGCCGCACCTGCTCTTCTCAGAGGTCGGCGGATGGATGCGCGGCGACGCCGGGCTCTCCCGCCAATACGGAGTCCCGGTCTTTGAACTGATCCGCCCTCGGCTGGCCGTGACCGGGCGCCTGCTGCTGCGCGCTCTTATCCTGGCCTGGTCTCTCGCGCTTTGCGCAGCGCTGCTTTCGAGCGCCAGTCGCAGTCCATCTCTGTTTTGGCACACGCCCGCTGCGCTGCTGCTAGCCATGCCCACGGCTGCAATGGCAACGCTTTGCCTGCTCACAGACCATGGCGGGCCGGTCCTGGTGATGGCGCTGCTTCTCGCCGCCCGCGATTTCAAGTTTCTGCATCACGCGCTGCGCAGGGCATGGCTCGATCCCCACGTATTGCAAGCGCGAGCCCAAGGCATCCGTATGCGGCGGATCCTCGTAGCGCACATCCTGCCGGCCGCTGCGCAGCAGCTTTCGGCTCTGCTCTCTCTCTCCATCGTTACTGCGCTCAGCGCGCTCGTTCCGGTAGAAGTGATCTTCAATGTTCCGGGGCTTGGCCAGTTGGCCTGGAATGCAGCGATGAACCGCGATCTTCCCGTGCTGCTGGCCGCAACCATGATCATGGCCATTGCGGTGACCTTCGCGGGCATGGCTTCGGATCGTCATAGCGGCTGGAGGAACGCGTGAAACTCAAGTGCGCCGCTGCCTGTGTCCTCGCGATGCTGATCCTGGTCGCTGCCGTAATTGTGGCCGCTCCCGGCGCAAGCTATGCCAATCAGGATCGCGAATCGCTGCTCGCACCGGCATCAACGCGCCATCCGGCAGGTACGGATGCGCTCGGTCGCGACCGCCTGGTGCGGGTTTCGGCGGCTCTGCTGCTCAGTCTTGCCGGCTCGGTGGCCGCATCTGCAGTCACCACTGCCGCCGCCGCGGGCGTCGGCGCGCTCGCCGCCTTCGGTCCCGCAACCGTTGGCTGGACCGCCATGCTGCTTTGCGACGTCTTTCTGGCCTTGCCTTGGTTATTTCTGCTCATGATGGTCCGCTCCGCGCTTCCTCTTACCACGTCTCCGGCGAATTCAGCGGCCATCACATTCCTCGTCCTCGCCGCGTTAGGATGGCCGGCCTGCGCGCGCGCTGTATATCGAGGAGCGCTCAGCCTCAAAACCACCGAATGGATGCTCTACGCCCGCGCGGGCGGTCTGCGCGGCGGCCAGATCGTCCGCTCCGTCATTCCCAACCTGGTTCCTCTTCTTCTGCCGCAATTTCTCATTTCCATTCCGGCGTTTGTCATGGCCGAAGCGAATCTCGGCGCGCTCGGCCTGGGCGTCGGCGAACCTCTGCCCTCCTGGGGAGGCATGCTTCTGGAACTCGATAACTCTGCGATGCTCTTCGATACGCGATGGGTTTACTTCCCGGTCGCGCTGCTCGTCATCGTCCTGCTTCTGCTCGAAGCAGTGGCCGGGGAGGCATAGGAATGCGTAGACTGACCGCTGTCGCTTGTGTCCTCGCGTTGCTGGTCGCCGCGTGCGCAAAACTCTGCGCAGCGCAGGCAGCGCCTCGCATGCCGGGTGAGCTTGCCTGGACCATCGGTTATGATCCCAAGACCTTCGATCCCGCCAAGGTGGACGATCAGGAGTCCGAGCTGGTGCGCTATCTCACAGCGGGTGTCTTGCTCCGCTTCAATCGCTTTACGCAGAAGATCGACCCGCAGTTGGCGGAGAGCTGGAATCTCTCGCCGGATGGCAAGACGATCACCTTCAAACTCCGCCCCGGGCTGCAATTTTCCGATGGCAGCAGCCTCACCGCGAAGGATGCGGCGTGGTCCATCCGGCATGTCCTGTTGCCGGCTACCGGAGCGCCCGTCGCGGAAGAGTTTCTTTCACCAGCCGGTGTGACAGTCGCGACTCCCGACGCGCGCACGGTCGTTGTTCATCTGCCGCAGCGCGTGATCGGCATCGGCAAGGTCTTCGATGAGATCGCCATCGAGCCCGCGGATCGGCCCAGCGAAGGCCGCCTTACATCGGGTCCCTTCGTTGTGGCCGACTATCGCCGTTCACAATATGTGCGCCTGCGGCCCAATCCGCATTACGCGAGGCGCGACGCCACCGGTAGCGTGTTGCCGTACGCCCGCGGCATACGGCTCGATATTCTTGAAAATACTGAGCAGGAGATCCGGCTCTTCGAGCGTGGCGAATACGACGTGATGGACAGCCTGCCGCCCGACTATTTCGAGCTTCTCAAGAAGAAAGCTCCTGCTTCTGTACGCGATCTCGGGCCTTCGCTCAACACAGAGCAGATGTGGTTCAATCAGTCGCCGCAGGCGCCGCTTCCCGCATGGGAAAAATCCTGGTTTCAGAGCCGCGCCTTTCGCGTGGCCGTTTCGCAGGCCATTCATCGCGCCGATCTCGCGCGTATCGCTTATTTGGGCCACGCGACTCCCGCCTATACCTTCATCTCGCCGGCGAACAGCGCGTGGTATGACAGCAAAATCAACGCGCCGCACACAGACGTGGCCGCCGCTAAAGCAGCGCTTGCCGGCGCGGGTTTTCACCTGAGCGGAGGCATGCTGGAAGATGCGGCCGGCCATCCGGTGAAGTTCTCCATCCTCACCAACGCAGGCAATGCCGCGCGGCTCAAGATGGCGACCCTCATTCAGCAGGATCTCGCCGCGCTCGGCATGCAGGTTACGGTCGTGCCGCTCGATTTCCCGGCTCTGATCGAACGTTTGATGCACACGCAGGATTACGAGGCCTGTCTGCTGGGCCTCGAAAATGTAGATCCCGACCCCAACGCCATGATGAACATCTGGCTCAGCAATTCGCCGAATCATCAGTGGAACCCTTCCGAAAAAATGCCCGCGACTTCATGGGAAGCGCAGATCGACCTCGCAATGAACCGCCAGGCGTCGAGCTTCAACGACACTGAGCGGAAGCAGGCCGTCGATCGCGTGCAGCAGATCGTCGCCGACGAGCAGCCGTTTATTTATCTTGTCTATCCCAACGTGCTGGTCGCCATCTCACCCCGCCTTAAAGGCGTGCAACCGGCGGTGCTTGAGCCATCGCTGGTCTGGAATATCGAGAGTCTGCATCTGGAAGGGGTGCGATGAACAGCGAACCTCTGCTGCACGTAAAGCTCAACGCCGACTATGCCGGCAAACCGGTCTTGCGCGATCTCCACCTCGAGCTCGCGCGCGGCGAGGTGCTCGGGCTTGTGGGCGGCAGCGGTGCCGGCAAGAGCACGCTCGTTCTCTCATTGCTGGGTTTGCTGCCATGGCGTGGCGGCAGCCTCTCGGGCGAAGTGATGCTCGAGGGTGAAAATCTGCTTATGCTTTCTGAGCGTAAACTGCGTGCACTGCGCGGGCGCCGCATCGCGCTCATTCCGCAGAGCCCCATGTCGGCTCTGAATCCGGCAATCAGCTTGCAGAAGCATTTCGACGAAGCATGGAGGGCCCACGAGAAACATGCGCCGGCTGTGCTCGCCGCCCGCGTGCAGCAGTTGCTTGCGGAGATGCAATTGCCCACCGACGCTGAGTTTCTGCGGAGGCGCCCCGCGCAAATCAGTGTGGGTCAGGCGCAGCGCGTGCTCATCGCTCTCGCTCTGCTCCACCGGCCTGCGCTCATCATTGCAGATGAGCCCACTAGCGCTCTCGATCCGGTGACGCAGACGCAGATTGTCGATCTGCTCCGGCGGCTGAATCGTACGCACGGAATGACGCTTCTTTATGTATCGCACGATCTGGTTTCGGTCCTTCAGCTCAGCGACCGCATCGCCGTTCTGCATGCGGGAACAATCGCCGAAAGCCTGCCCGTTGACCGCCTCGCCGAAGCGCGCCAAGAAGCAACTCTATCCCTGCTGCGCGCTCTGCCTGCGCCTCCCGAGATCCTATTGAGCTTTCGGAAGCCGTCGGTCCGTGGAGTTCACGAAGAGCCGCAATTCCAGAACTGCTGAACTCTCACCAGGAAAAAATCCAAAGTTACCGCGCGCGTTACCGTCGGCACCGCATTCGCAATGTGGCGCGCTCATCCAGCGGCTGCGCATGCGCCAAGAAATGCACTCTTCGGCCGCGCGTTTTTCGCAAGAGTAGCTAAATTGGGCTGCACCTTGAGTCTGAGGAACCGCGAAATAGGCAGGTTGCACCAGCTTGCGATCGTGATTTCCGTCACGTTACCAACTTCGAGTACTGAAGCCTCACTGCTTCTACAACTTGGTCGTCATTGAGTACTAAAGTCCATAAGACTAAAAATCGTCTCGTGGGCGACAAACGTCGCAACAATGTTCCCCATCAGTACGACGCAGTCTATTGGTCAACCTAAAAATTGCATCGAAATGATCCCGCGAGGTCGTGGAGGTATATATGTTACGGGCACGCTATCTAATGGTCCTCGGGTTACTGTTGGCACTTGTAGGAGCAACAGTTGCAACGGCTCAGTCAACCAGCAGCAAGATCTCACCTGACCTTCAAGCCCTTCTCGCTTCTGGTTCGCCTTCTCAAAACGTGCAAGTGATCATTCAGTACCAGAACCCGCCTTCAGGGTCCTCAGGATCTACAACGTCTTCAGGATCTTCGGGCTCTACAGGATCGTCAGGGTCTTCCGGAGGGCTCCTCGGGGGCCTGCTCGGGGGCGTCCTTGGAGTTGTGGGCGGACTGGTGGGCGGACTGGTAACGGTGGTCCTGAGCGTGATTAACGGGGTCGTCGCGATTGTGCCTTTGGGGCAAATCAACAGCATTGCGGCAGACCCGAATGTGATTTATATCTCGCCCGACCGCACGGTGACTGCCCATCAGGCAGTGACCATTACGGCGGCTGAATATACAACCGAGCCCATCAACGCTCCAGCCGTTTGGCAAAACGGGTATGTAGGCACCAATGTCGGCGTTGCATTGGTCGACAGCGGTATCACTCCGGTGCCCGATCTCAACGTCAACTCGCTCACTTTGTCGCTGCCGACCCTCGCACAGCTTCGTGCCGCGTCAAACGAGGTAGCGCCATTCAGCACGGGACGAATCGTCTATAGTCAGAATTTCGTGCCCGGACAGAACGACGCTCTCGATCACTACGGACACGGTACTCTCGTTGCCGGTCTCATCGCCGGAAACGGAGCCGATTCGACCGGTTCGCAATATTTCCGCACTTTCCGTGGCGCCGCTCCCAATGCGAACATCATCAATTTGCGCGTGCTTGACGAGAACGGCGCGGGCACAGACTCATCTGTGATTGCCGCCATCGACGAGGCGATCTCCCTCAAGAACACCTATAACATTCGCGTCATCAATCTCTCGCTCGGCCGGCCCATCTATGAGAGCTACAAGCTCGATCCACTATGCCGTGCGGTTGAAAAAGCTTGGCAGGCGGGCATTGTGGTGGTCGTGGCGGCAGGCAATGACGGCCGCGATCTGAATCTGAATCCTGAAGGCTACGGGACCATCGATTCGCCGGGCAACGATCCGTATGTGGTGACGGTCGGCGCGATGAATACCCAGTTCACCCCGCAGATCAGCGACGACATCATCGCAAGCTACAGCTCCAAGGGACCGGCCTTCATCGACGACGTCGTGAAGCCGGACATCGTCGCACCCGGCAATCTCGTCACGAGCCTCGAGTTCGACGACGATCCACTGGCGGTCAATAATCCTGACTTCTACACCTGGTACTCCTTCTACCAGACCAACGGAGCCGAAGTTCCCTCGGAAGACTACTTTCCTATGAGCGGCACCAGCATGGCAGCCGGCGTGGCCAGCGGAGCTATCGCGGACCTGTTGCAGGCGGCGCCCAGCTTGACTCCTGACGAGGCGAAGGCTCTGCTTATGGTCAATAGCGATCGCAGCTACTTCCCGGCCAGCAGCAGCGTCACCGACGACGGAGTCACGTACGTCGCCAATTACGACGTTTTTACCATCGGCGCGGGCTATCTCGACATCGCTAAGACCGTCAACGCCGCTCTGGTGAACAACGGCTCCGTGCCTTCCGGCACAGCCATGTCGCCCATCGCAAGCTACAACGCCTCCACCGGCACTGTCACCGCCGTAACCGATCCGAGCTCGCTCTGGACCCAGACCGGCCCATGGTCTGCGTCGAGCGTGTACGGCAACAATGCCTTTCTCTCTGGCACCAATTCAACGGCATTGTGGGGCGTTACTCCGCTGTGGAACAACAACGATCCCAACGGGTACACGGCTCTGTGGGGAAAAACCGCGCTCTGGGGCAAGAGCTCGCCCGCCGCAGAAACCGCGCTCTGGGGCAAATCGGGAACCGACGCCTCTTCCGTGCCGCTCGAATACTAGCCCGCTGAGACTCAAACACAAAGGGGACCGCATCCGCTGCGGTCCCCTTTGTTGTTCTCTATCCCCGCGGGAAGCATTGGGCACGGCGGCAGCCAGCTGTAGCGCACTGGATCGTTCTGTAAACAAGCGTTTACACCCGCAGTACGTATGCTTCTTGTAACCCATTGAGGAATAAAGGTTGACGATCTCGTCAAGAGTGGTTACTTTCGTGCTTCAGTTTGTTAAGATTCCTTCTGTTACGGGATAAAACTGTTGTTTTCCAGGCAGGCGGGAATGCACAATGAAACTTCCTGCGAACTGCTGAGGGATCCTCATGAGTGAACGCGCCGATGCGATTCGGACAATCCGTAACGGACAATCCGTGCGAATGGCTGGACGTGGTTCCTCTTTTATTTCGCCGATCATCACTGGCTTGGCTTTGGCCATTGTGCTGGGTGGAATTGCACCGCACATCGCTTCGGGCGCAGCCTTCAACGAAATCCTGGTTTTTGCCGCTGGCGCCGCAGCTGCGGTCTTGGTGCTGCGGCTCATCGTCCAGCGCGAGCGGCGTGTTGCTCTGCAGCTGGTGATGAGCGAGATCGTCGGCGAAAACACCTCGCCGGAAATTGCGGCCATGCGCATCCTCGAGGCGCTCTGCGTGTCGCAGGGCTGGGATGTAGCGCTGCGCTGGGAGCTCAACGCCGACGAAAACCAGCTCGAATTCTGCTCCGCATGGGGCGCACCCGGCCGGCGTACCGAGACGCTGATCCAGGAAAGCATGGGGCTCAAGCTCACCTCCGGTGACGAGCTGCCTGGCCGCGCCTGGCAGGAGGGCCGCCCGGTCTGGGTTGCCGATCTGGCCTCTCTTCCGGCGAGTCCCCACACGCGAACTGCCCAGCGCCACGGCATGGTCTCCGGTTGCGCCGTTCCGGTGCGCGTAGGCAGCAACGTGCTGGCAGTTCTTGAGTTCTATTGCCACTTCTGCCTGCGCGAGAATCGCGAGGCCATGGCGGGCGTCGAGACAGTCGCCGCATCCTTGGGCCAGATGCTGGCCCGCTCGCACGAACGGGATCGCGCCGAGAAGCTTTACCGCGAACAGGAGATCCTGCTCAATTCAGTCGCCGACGGCATCTGCGGATTAGATCCTGACGGCCTTGTCAGTTTCGCGAATCCGGCAGCGGCCAATTTGTTAGGCGCCGACCCGGCCAGTCTCGCCGGCAAACCGATTCACGACTTGCTGCACGGCGCTGCGCCTTTCAGCAACCGCTGCCGTGAGGACTGCGCCTTGCTGCGCGCAACCGGCAAGCTGCGCCGCATGGCCACAGCCGGCGAGGACACCTTCTATCGCGCCGACGGCGACTCTTTTCGGGTCGACTACAATGTCACTCCGATCCTCGATCACGGCCGCCTCACCGGCTCGGTTTTCAGCTTCCGCGACATCAGCCAGCGCTACGCCCTCGACCGTCTCAAGGACGAGTTCGTCTCCACGGTGAGCCACGAGCTGCGTACTCCGCTCACCGCGATCCGCGGCGCCCTCGGGCTTCTCTCATCCGGCAGTCTCGGCCATGTGAACGATAAGAGCTCCAATCTGCTTCGGATTGCCCTCAGCAACTCCGAGCGCCTGGTGCGGCTTATCAACGATATTCTGGATCTCGAACGCATCCAGAGCGGCCGCGAGCCTTTCACCTTCCGCCCTGTGCAACTGGCTGACATTGTGCGCCAGGCGATTGAGGGCATGCAGCCGGTGGCAGATGCTGCGGGTGTACAGCTCATCCACGATCCCACCCAGGTTGAAATCGCCGCCGATGCCGATCGCCTGCTCCAGGTGCTCACCAACCTGCTCTCGAACGCGATCAAATTCTCGCCGCCCAACTCCACCGTGTCGGTTCTGTTGCGTCCCGATGTGAGCGGCGTCACCATTTCGGTCGTCGACGCGGGTCGCGGCATTCCCGCCGACAAGCTCGAGGTCATCTTCGGCCGCTTCCAACAGGTGGATGCATCGGACTCCCGGCAGAAGGGCGGAACTGGCCTCGGTCTGGCCATCTGCCGCACCATCGTGCAGCAGCACTCCGGCCGCATCTGGGCCGAGCGCAATTCGGTCAGCGGTTCCACCTTCCGGGTCTTTCTGCCGTATCAGCCGGTTCCCATTGGAGTGCCGGACGCTGCCCTTTTGGAGCAGGAAACCGGCCGTGGGGCGGTTCGCATGCAGGCTCCGGTCGCCTTCCGCGCTCGCGCCTGACGCACTCGCTCACTCTCGGGCAATCCCTGCCGGCTTTGCTCACAACTCAGAGTTGGTTTTCGTTCATCACCAGCGCCACCGCACTGCGCAGGCGCGCCTGATTGCCTCCGCGCGCCGGCCGCAGCTTGGGCACGCGGACCAGCCGGTTCTTGCGCATCTCGGTCTCAATCACCGGCCCCGCCAGGTGCCAGGCCGTTGTGATGTCGCCCACTACCACGATCTCGCTCGGCGCCAGAGCCGAAGCGATCATATGCATGCCTCGTCCAAGCGCCTTGCACATCTTGTCGATCGCCTCGCCGGCCGTCGGTTCACCCGACTCAGCCATTTGCAGCAGCGCATCAAAAGGCGGCGAGGGCTTCTGCGCAATCTCAGAGTAGTAGCGCATGCCGGCGCGATTGGAAGCCACGGTCTCCCAGCATCCCCGGCTCCCGCAGCCGCAGGGCAATCCATTCGGATCCAGTTGCACGTGTCCGAACTCACCGGCGACTCCTCCCACCCCGCGCAACAGGCGGCCATTGGCGATAATGCCCGTGCCAATGCCTTCCGATACATTCACAGCAACCAGATCATGCATCCCGTCGCTATAGCCAAACCAGATCTCCGATAAGGCGCAGGCGTTGGCTACGTTGTCCACCACCACCGGCAGGCCTGTGGCTTGTTCCACGCGAGACTTGATGCGCCCGATGGGCCAGTCGATATTGGGCGCAAAGATGAACTTCTCGCTCTCGGGATCGAACCGTCCGGGAAGATTAATGCCGATGCCATCGAAGGAACGGTCATCGTGGGCAGCAATCATCTTGCGGATCGCATCGAGAATGGCACTGACCATTTTCTTCGGGTTGTCCGGCTGCACGACGACTTCCTGTACCAGAATCTTGCCGCCCAGGTCCGTCACCGCCAGCGTCGTCTGTGCGGGATGAATATCGAGAGCCAGCACGCTGCGCTGCCCGTTGATATGCAGGAAGGTGGGCCGGCGGCCGCGGGGAATCTGCCCGGTTGGGCCCTCCACAATCCAGCGCTCGGCGAGCAGCTCCTCTACGATGAGCGAAACAGTGCTTCTCTGCAGTCCTGAGCTTCGCGACAGATCCGCCCGTGAAATCGGCTGTTTGGTGCGAATCTGGTTGAAGATGAGGTTCCGGTTGATCTGGCGCGGCATCTTGTTCGATGCGCTCTGGTGGTTGTTCGCGATGTAATGTGAGGTCGGCATGGGACGGTCTTTCGCTTCCGATTGAACCTTCAATCCAAACTCCAGAACTTGATGTCACGCAGGACAATCGGAACATACAACGCAAGAGAAGCGCGGCTGCATGAATTGCCATTGATCTTATCACGCGCTTCCGGAACAACATCCGGTTTCAGAAACAGCAGATAATTCGATTTGGTTGAAAGCCATCGGGCCCGGCGCACGGCGCACGGAGAGTAAACTAATGCCTACCGGCAGCGCCCCGCTTGTGTGGCGCAATCTTTCGACGGTGGTGAATCATGCTACGTGGATATTCAATCATCAATGGCGAGCCCCGGCAGGGAAGTGGGACAACGTGTACCGGAATCGACCCCTCCACGGGCGTGCGGCTTGATCCGCCGTATCAACCGGCCTCGCTCGAAGATCTGGCTCTCGCCGCCAGCCTTGCCGAGGAGGCTTCTGCGGTCTACGGCAAACTGTCCGGCCGCGACAAGGCGCGCTTTCTGCGCCGCATCGCCTCCGGCATCGACTCCCGGGCGCCGGAGATAATCGAGCGCGCGCACCGCGAGACCGCGCTGCCCGAAGCCCGCCTGAAGGGCGAGCTCGCACGCACCGTCAACCAGCTTCGCCTCTTCGCCACGGTCGTCGAGGAAGGCTCGTGGGCCAACGCCCGCATCGATCCCGCCGAGCCCGACCGCAAGCCCCTGCCCCGGTCCGACATTCGTTCTGTTCTGCGTCCCCTGGGCCCTGTCGCCGTCTTCGGCTCCAGCAATTTCCCTCTCGCGTTTTCCGTCGCCGGTGGAGACACGGCCTCGGCCTTTGCCGCGGGAAATCCCGTCATCGTGAAGGCCCATTCGGCGCATCCTGGAACCAGCGAGCTGGTTGGTCAGGTGATCAGCGAGAGCGTCCGCGAGTGCGGCCTGCTGCCGGGCGTGTTCGCTCTGCTCTTCGGCTCCGGCTCTGAAATGGGCACAGCACTCGTGGCGCATCCGGTCATCAAGGCCGTGGGTTTCACCGGGTCTCTATCTGCGGGCACCGCGCTGATGCGCGTTGCGGCCTCGCG
>JASHVE010000252.1 GCA_030039675.1 Acidobacteriaceae bacterium
AATCATTGCTTCTTCCCTGTCTCGGGCGCGTCAGAAAGCTCCCCAGCGACGGGTGGCTCGGAGAGCCGCGGTTGCTGGGGTAACTCTGTGCCCGCGGCGTGGCCCTCTTGCTGGGCGTTCCGTTGCGAGGCCAGCTCGTTCCTCTGCAGAGCTCGCATCACGTCGATGATGCGCTCGTAGATATGCGTCAGCTCGATGTCTGGAAGCGGCCCCTTGTTGGCCGCACGCACGTTAGCGTAGATGATCTTTTCGCGATTCGGTTCGTAGACCGGGAGCGAAGTGGCAGCTTTCAGGTAGCCAATCATCTGCGCGGCGCGGGCCCGCTCGCTGAGCAACTCAACAAGCTGGCGGTCCACTTCATCGATGCGGATTCGCAGTTCTTCGATCGTCATTCCATCCTCGTGCTGCAAGAAACGAGCTTTCAGCTCTCACCCCTCAGATCAAACCCGCTGAAGCAAGCCCCTACGGCCCACTTCGATAACGGACATGCTGAAAGCTGATCGCTGATGGCTGATAGCTGATTCTTTCACCGGGCCAGCGCGGATGCGGGCGCGCGCAGGCCCTTGATAAATCGGGCCACCGCTCCCGCCGCTGTCTCGGGCGTCGAGCGCTCGATGAGCTCGACAATTGAGCTGCCGACAACCGCGGCATCTGCGAACTCCGCGACCTGCGCCACATGATCCGCATTGCTGATGCCGAATCCCACGGCCACCGGTAGCCCTTTACCATCGGATCTTGTCCATCGCCGGATGCGCGCCGCCAGTGCGGCGGCATCGGCGGTAAGATTCTGCTGCTTGCCGGTAATGCCGGTGCGGGAGATGGCGTACACAAAGCCTTTTGAGTGCGCCGCGATAGCCTGGAGCCGCTCATCGGGACTGGTCGGCGCGGCGAGGAAAATCGGCGCAAGATGCACACGGTTCATCTCAGCCAGATATTCAGCGGCCTCTTCGACGATCAGGTCGGTGGCCAGCACGCCATCGGCGCCCGCGCTCGCCGCATCATCGGCAAACCGGCCCAGGCCGTAGCGCAGAATGGGATTGAGATAGCTGAACATCACAAGCCCTGCCGCAGGCCGCGCCGCGCGCAGGTCGCGGGCCAGCGCGAGAACATCCTTGAGCCGCGTGCCGCGTGCCAATGCGCGCTCACTTGCACGTTGAATAATCGGCCCGTCGGCCAGCGGATCGCTGAACGGCACTCCCAACTCGATCACGTCCGCGCCGGCATCGACAGCTGCAAGCGCAATCTCCCGAGTGGCCTCGAGCGAAGGGTCGCCCGCCGTCAGATAAACTACTAGCCCCGGTTTGTGATCGAAACGAATCGGCATTGCAGCGCAGTACAAAACCTTGGGTGCCCCAGGTCTCGATCTTGAGACCTGGGAAAGCACAATCTTCAAATCCCCTGTAGCTTCAACTCGCGGGCCAGAATGCCCATATCCTTGTCGCCGCGTCCGGAGAGATTCACCACCAGTATGTCACGCGCCGGCAGCGTGGGTGCGACGCGGATGGCTTCGGCCACCGCGTGCGCGCTCTCCAGCGCTGGCAAAATGCCTTCTGTCCGCGCCAGCTTCACCACCGCATCCAGCGCTGCAGCATCATCCTGCGAAACGTACTCAGCGCGGCCGGTGTCGTGCAGCATCGCATGCTCCGGGCCAATCGATGCATAGTCAAGTCCCGCCGATACGGAATGCGTCAACGCAATCTGCCCGTCCTCGTCCTGCAGCACGTACGAATAGGTTCCCTGCAGAACGCCTGGCGCACCG
Source organism: Acidobacteriaceae bacterium (assembly GCA_030039675.1). Taxonomy (GTDB): domain Bacteria; phylum Acidobacteriota; class Terriglobia; order Terriglobales; family Acidobacteriaceae; genus Telmatobacter. The sequence goes on from JASHVE010000252.1 coordinate 1,760, forward strand.
CCCTGAAACCGTGCTGCGTGTTCGCCCAGAACCGTGCCACGTCCGCCGGCCTCCACGCCGATCAATCGCACCTGCCGGTCGGGAATGAACTCGTAGAACGCGCCGATCGCATTCGATCCGCCGCCGACGCAGGCAATCACCGCGCTGGGGAGCCGGCCCTCTTTTTCAAGGATCTGCCGCTTCATCTCCTTGCTGATCACGCGATGAAAGTCCCGCACCATCGTTGGATAAGGATGCGCACCCAAAGCGCTCCCGAGCAGGTAGTACGTGGTCCGCACGTTTGTGACCCAGTCGCGCATCGCCTCGCTGATGGCGTCCTTGAGCGTCTTCGAGCCGGATGAGACGCCGCGCACCTCGGCGCCCAGCAGCCGCATGCGCATCACGTTCAGCTCCTGCCGCTCCATGTCCACGTCGCCCATGTAGATCACGCAATCTAAACCGAGCAGCGCGCAGGCAGACGCTGTCGCCACGCCGTGCTGGCCCGCGCCGGTTTCAGCGATCACCCGCTTCTTGCCCATGCGCCTCGCGAGCAGCCCCTGACCGAGCGAATTGTTGATCTTGTGCGCCCCAGTGTGCAGCAGGTCTTCACGTTTCAAGTAAATCTTCGCGCCGCCGAGCGATTCCGTGAGCCGCTGCGCAAAATAAAGCGGCGTGGGCCGTCCGGCATAATCGGTCAGCAGTGCGTTGAGCTCAGCCTGAAAAGCCGCATCGGCCTTGGCGATCTCGTACTCGCGCTCCAGCTCTGTGAGCGCAGCCACCAGCGTCTCCGGCACATAGCGGCCGCCGTAGATTCCAAAGCGCCCGGGCCGCGACTCGGACGGACTTGCCGGAAGAATAATCGAGGCCATGAGAGTGCTCCTGCGCCAGCCGCTCGCGAACGGCAACTCTTTAGTGTACTAGGAGTCGAGGGCGCGCGGCTTGGGAGCCGTGTTTCTCATTTCTTCTTGCTGATGTCGCACAACATATCGGAATGAATGTTCAGGCCGATGTTCGTCATGTTATAGATGTGCTCGCTGGCCACCAGCCACACAATCTCGCAGATGGCGCGCTCGGAATAATGTTTTGCGAGCCGCGCAAAGGTTTCAGGATTTACCTTCTTGTCTCGGGTCAGCTCGGTCACGTAATCCAGCGCCGCGCGCTCTGCATCGCTGAAGAGTGGGCTTGTGGCGTATTCGTTGAGCGCATCGAACTTCTTTTCATTCATTTTTTCCTGAATCGCGAACCAGCGCCCGATATCGATGCAAAACAGGCACACGTTGAGTTGCGCCACGCGTTCGCGGACGAGCATCTGCGTTTCCTGCGGCAACTCGACCTTTTTATCCAGCTTGGCAATCTTCGAAATGAAGAGTCCGAATGCGGCAGGCATACGGGAGTACACCACTTTGACGGGAGTCAGCACCTTGCCGAATTGCCGGCGAGTTCCGGCATAGACAAGCTTTTTGATGAAACCCTGCGGTTTTTCAATCGGCGGAAGAAAGGTGTCCATGGATAAAACTCCTGGGTCTCTGGGCCAACGGCTCGATCAACGGCTCCTTGAGATGCAAGGACAACAAGCTCGCCGCTCTAGCTTCGTATGGCCTTGCGGGCATTGGCGATGAAGGCCCTCACCTTCGCGGGATCCTTCCGTCCCGGAGCTGCTTCCACGCCGCTCGCCACATCCACACCCCACGGCTGCAGAATCGCGATCGCCTCGCCCACATTCTCGGGCGTGAGCCCTCCGGCCGCGATGAGGTGCTTCCGCACGTTTGTATTTTGGAAGAGAGTTTTGCTCGCTGCGGCCCAGTCAAAAGCCTTGCCCGTACCGCCCACTGCGATAGCGGTACGTGAGTCGACGAGGATGGCGTCGGCGTCGAACACGCCAAGATCTGGCTCAAGGGCTAAAGCCCCGGTGGATTCGCCCGCGCTTTCCGCACGACTGAAGCCACCCCAGCGACCAGAAAGCGTCGCTGGGGGCCCCGGCAAGTCGTGCCCTGCCACAAGGCTTGCCTCCCGCGTTGGTGCGGCGCCGAAGTGCACCACCCGCAGAATCCGCAGTCGTTCGCCGAAGCGCGCGCGAAGCTCCGCCGCGAGCGCCGGAGCAGCCTCAAAGTGAAGCTGTACGCCGGTCAGCCCGCACAGCTCTACGGCGGCTGCAATCTCCTCGAAAGAAGCATCGACAAAGACCCCGATCTTTTCCAGGTCCGCAGGCAGATGGGGCACGATCTCGGCCACCTGCGCCAACGTCACGCGGCGCGGGCTCGGCGCAAATACAAATCCCACCGCATCGGCTCTGGCTTCGGCTGCCAGCAGCGCGTCCTCAAGCGAGGTGTTGGCGCAGATCTTGACCCACAGGCTCATGAGGCAACCGCAAGCGTCAAGAGCGCTTCGAGCGCCGTCCCAGGGTCCGGCTGCCGCATCAGGCTCTCGCCGATCAGAAACGCGTCAAACCCGGCTTGACGCAGCTTGGCAATGTCCTGTCCCGTGAAGATGCCGCTCTCCGCCACGCGCACCACGCTCGACCGGATCCGTTCGATCAGCGCGAGCGAAGTATCCAGCGCGACCTCGAAGGTCTTAAGATCGCGATTGTTCACGCCGATAGCCTGCGCGCCGGTTTCACCCAGTGTGTCGAGAACACGGTTCAGCTCATCAGCCGAGTGCACCTCCACCAGCACGTCGAGCGAAAAGCCATTCGCCACGGCAGCCAGATGCCGCAGTTCCACGTCGGGGAGCGCAGCGGCGATCAGCAGAATCGCATCCGCGCGGTGTGCACGGGCCTCGACGATCTGGTATTCGTCAACCATAAAGTCTTTGCGCAG
>JASHVE010000253.1 GCA_030039675.1 Acidobacteriaceae bacterium
TCGTCGAGGACGTGCGGAATGACGGGCTGCGCAATCCCATCAGACCGGCGATCTACATGCCGTACACACTGCACATGTGGCAGGGAATGCAGATTCTGGTCCGGTCGCAGTCGTCGCCGCTCGCGCTGCAGCGCTCCGTGCGGGCACAGTTGAGCGCAGTCAATCCCAATCAGCAGGCCTACGGCGTAATGGACGACCTGGAAACCTGGATCTCCGATGAGCCGGAGTGGCAGCAGGAGCACCTGGTCTCGTGGATCTTCGGCGCGTTTGCCGGGTTGGCCCTGGCACTGGCCGCGGTCGGGCTCTACAGCGTTGTGTCCTACACCGTGGCGCAGCGGACCAATGAATTCGGCATTCGTATGGCCCTGGGCGCGCAGCGTGGTCACGTTTTGAGGATCGTCATTGCGTCTACTCTCGCAAGCGTGAGCGGCGGCATTTTCACCGGTCTGGCGCTCACATTGGGCCTGAGCAGAGTTGTCGCACAGTGGGCAAATGGTAATGTACATGACCCAGTCATACTGCTCGAGGGTACATTGATCCTTGTTTTGGTCGCCGGGATCGCCTGCACCATACCCGCATTGCGCGCCTCGCATGTCGATCCCATGACGGCGCTCCGTTGTGAGTGAGCAGCAAGGCAGAGTCCACCGATCACGGCTTCAGCCGCACCTTGCCAGAGACAGAACACTCATCGCGATTCTCAGCAATTTCAACGACGATCGGCATGGCATCCGGATCGTGACATTCTAAATGTATCGTTGTCGAGCAAAAACTAGCCCGTTTTCACTTATTGCCTGTGATACGACCGACGACGTCACACAAATCGCGTCTGCTATGCCGGAGCGCAGGCTGGGGTTGTTTGTACAACCTTGCGTCGTTCTTCGACTGCAAGCCGCTCGACCGTGATTACGGTGATGTCGTCCATCTGGCCGAAAGCTTTCGCCGCCTCCACGATGGCATTCGCGGGCCGGATGGAAACCTCGCGCCCACGCTCGAACCCGAAAAGTTGCCCGCTTTTGTCCTGCGCTTCGATGACTCCATCGGAGTAGAACGTAAGACGGCTGCCAAGTTCAAGTTGAAGCTTGGTTGCTTCGTAAATGGCCCCGCGGTCAATCCCCAACGGCAAAGCGCCCGGAAGTTCCACCTCGCGGCCATCGAGGTACGGCGGGAGATGACCGGCGTTGGCGATGGAGACTGAGCCATCGGCCGTGAAGAGAGCGGCCAGAGCGGTGGAGAAGCCACCATTCGTGCGGCCCATCATGTGTTGATTGAGATGAGCCAGAATCTCATCCGGAGAATTGCGAAAGTCGGCAATGGAGCGAATAGCGCCAACGAGGACTGAGACGAGCATGGCTGCAGGAAGACCCTTGCCGGCCACGTCGCCGATAACGAGGATGAGACGCTCATTCGAGACCGGAACGATCTGAAAGAAGTCGCCGCCGACCTCTCGGGCTGGCTCGTAGATGCACTCGATGTGAAAGCCGGAGATGGATTCGATGGCTTGAGGGAGGATGACCTGCTGGACCTCGCGGGCGTTGGCGATTTCGGACTCGAGCACGGCTTGTTGGCGGCTCATCCGATTGGAACGGATGAGGATGATGAGAGCAAGAGAGAACATGGAGAGGATGTCTGCGACAACCGAGTAGATGACAAAAAATGATCCGAATCGTGCGGCCTCCCAGTGTTGCGCAAAGTGAAACGCCGGATCGCGAAGTCCCGGGACCTGCATCAGCGCGATGGCAATGGCGAGGCCCGCAGCCCACAACCCACTCAGCATCAATGGAAGAAGCAGAAAAGCTGTCTCGCGGTGGCCCCGCCGGATATCCGCGATCAGTATCCAGGGGAGAATCACCAGTTCCAAAAGCGCGATGGGCGCGAAGTAGATCAGGTTGTCATTGAACGATCGAACACCGAAGAGCACTTTCCAATAGAGGTAAACCTGTGCGAGACCGGCGACGATGAGGAAATAATTCAACTTCCAGCCGATACGGTGGCCAACAAAGGCACAGTACGTTTTCGCCATCAGATAGGGCAAAAGCCCGTAAAGCACGTCAACGATGTGCCAGCGGAGGGGGAATGTGTGACGCAACGAGTACAGCCACAGAAGAGTGGAAGGAACGCCGATGGCGGTCCATAGAAAAAGCCAGAGGTACTCAGGACGATTGCGCTGTGTCGAATAAAGCAGCAGCGCGCCGAACATCATACCCACAGTGATCAGGTCGTCGACCCACTCCAGCGCTTTCGAGCCGACAATCCAGTACCACATGTGCTCCCGCATCCCCTCCATCTGCCCGAAAGTGAGGTTATAGCTTTGATAGCCGGGTTGCGGGAGACTCCACTGGATGCGGTCGATATGAATTCTGAGAGCAACGAGGAGCGAACCGCTTGTAAGTTGCCTGTCTGGGATGGGAATCAGGAATTGTCCGCTGGCGTCGTACGGGACGTACGGAGAAAACCTGCCTGCTCCGGCGAGCCGGACTCCGTTTACGTAGACCTCGAATGCCCCGGGCATGGCCGTGGTGTGCAAGGACAGGTCGTGCTCATCGGGCGCCAGTTTGATGTGCAGGCGATACCAGACGACTTCGGGGCTGGAATTCGGAAAGATCGTGTGGAGTGAGCCGGTGTCGGCGTTGAAGGGAGCCCACTTGGAGTCGTTGAAGTCAGGTCGCGCGTAGGCCGGGTCGTCCCCGGCGTGAACAAGCCAGCCGGCGGCGAGGTCAATGGGCTGGCGCAGGGTTGTAGCGTCGAAACCTTGGGACTGTGCTCTCGGCGCCCAACACGTGAGCGAGATACACACAATCAGGGCGCAGATTTGAGGCCCTCGTTGCGGATTCGCGCGATAAACCGGAGAAATCAATTCAGATCCTCCTCCGGGGAATGGCTCAAAGCTATCACTGATTTGGAGAGAATTCCTAACGGATTCTTTCTTCACATGTCCGCCCACTGCGGCAGACAAGACTGGCCAGATCGCCCGACTCGACCACAGTGCCGCACACCGGACCCTGGTTCGGTCGTCGGTTGGCGTGCCAGACCAAGTCACCGATAGAGCTTTGTCCGAAAGCCCGTATTTCAAGCCCTGGCGGATGGTCGGCCAGGGAGACCTTTGAAAGTTCTTCGCCTGGAATTCTGCAGGTTCCTACTCGCCAATCAATTCCCCGTAGTCTCGCAGAGACCTCCTTTTGAAGCTGCAATGATGCAAGGGCGACTTAGAGAAGCCGCAACAACAGAGGCGAAGCATCACAGCGTGCTATTGAGGCGAAGGCGGAGGCGGCGGTGCTGGAACCTGCGGCACGAGCTGCTGGGTCGCTGGCGAAGCATTCTCTGCCGTCTTTTCGGCGTGGATCTTGTCGGCCGCCAGTTTCTCCGCCGTTGTAAGGGAGTCCACTGCGGAGACTTTGACGTCCGGCTCGACGCCCGTCCCTTCCCAGTTCGTTTTAGTGACTGGGTCGAGCGATTTGGCGAACGGTACGCCGATCATGAAGTAATCGCCCACGGGATGGCCACTCACGGGATGCGCGCCCCCGCCGGTAACCTCACCCACGATGGTTGCGCGCTTCTGATTCTTGAGGTCGAAAGCGAACTCCTCCGCGCCTGAGAATGTTTGGTGCGACGTGAGAACGTAGACAGGTTTGTTGGTGTAACGCGGGCCGGGCAAGTAGCTAAGCGTCCAGTTCTGGCGAGTGGTGTTCTCGTGCCGGTTGTAAATGTCAATGACATGCGTCGGCTTGTCGAATAAATAGCTCGCGATCAGCGTGACCATGTCGGGCTGGCCTCCGCCATTTTCGCGAATGTCAAAGATGAGCGCGTCCGAGTGTGCGACGAACTGCATAGCGGCATTGACCGTTGGGCCGCAGAAGCCAGCATCCATAAAGCCGTTAAACTTGATGTAGCCGATGTTGCTTGGCAGGATTTCGACCTTCTGGAAGGCACAGTTATCGCGTGCCATCTGTTCATGCATGCGGGCTTCGTCTTCGGGCGTGGGCGCGTGCGGAGATGGCATCTTGAAGGGGTTGAAGTTGACGTGGAGATGCTTATCGTGGCTGACGGCTTCGAGGTCGTCGGTGAGGCGCAAGGCGAAGAGATCGCCGTCGGTGATTTTGTCGTAGTCACCGGCTTTCAGGTGAGCCCCGACGGCACTGTCCATTTTCGCGGCGAGATCGGCGTCAACATAGAACTCCGTAAGTGCGGCTGTAATGCCATCGATGGTCTTCTGGCGCAAGGCGGCGTCAAGAACGACGTTGACGGGCGTGACGCCGGGTGGGATGGCACGGAGGATAAAGCTGTCCACAGCTGGCGGCTGGCCGTCCTTGACGGCGACCATACCGATGGCGTGGGTGTTGCTGTTCTTTTCCTTAACTTCAAAGCGGACATGGAGCGGATCGATGGTTTCGGAGGAGAGCAGGTCGAAGCCGCCGGTCTGGTTGCGGAAAGCCGTCATGCCGTCCGCAGATTGATGAGGATCGATAGTCTTGACGTAGTTTTCGACCTGCGCGCGATCGCCGCTGTTGAAAGCAGTGAGCCATGCCTGAAGGATGTGCCCAGCGGCGGTGTCGGGAGTGGCGGCCTGGGCG
>JASHVE010000254.1 GCA_030039675.1 Acidobacteriaceae bacterium
TTCATCTCGAATTCCTCCGCTCCCGCCAAATCTCGTCATCTCCACCATCCTCGCGTAGTTCTCCTGATTGGACAGCATCAGCATTCCGTGCTGGCCTGGATGGTAGTCACTTCTGTCAAAGGTCGCCGTCGGCGATCCGTCCAGCACTCCGCCAGTAATCTTCGCCTCGTTCAGCGCTGCGCCCTTTGCGTCCCGCGTGAGAATCCGATACGTGTCCCCCTTCCCGGTCGGCAACCCCGAGTAGTCGCTAAACTGCCCGATCTTTTCGCCACGGTTATCCAGGATCGTGAAATAGGTCTCGGCTGGCAATTTGGTTACAGTGTCGGTGGCGATTGCAGGGGTCGTGAATGGCTTGTTCGATCCGATATAGATCGTTGTGTTTCCGCCGTTCAACGGGAGTGGTTGCGGCTGATCTTGTGTCAAGAGTGGAGTCGAACCGGCTGTCGCAGTAAGCGGAGGCTCCGGCGCCTTTAATGTATGGATAATCACTCCCTTGCCCGTATCGAAGAGCATGGACAAAGTCGTTGCAGGCCTCAGGTGATCGCCTGGCTGGACGCGCTTTCTGGTCAATACCGAAGCGGCTGCAATCACCGCATACCCAGGCTGCTGGACCTCGATTGTGCTGTCCGGATCGACATCGGCCGTCGCATAGACCGCGCCCTCGGGTAGCCTAGGCGATGCCTCTTGCTGCACATCTCCACCAGCGACGATGCGCAGGTCATTGAGCAACAGCGGATCTTCACTGTGTACGGCAAGCACATGCCGCAGATCCTGTTGGGCCGCTGTGGAGTCGCCAAGTTCATATTCCGCCCGTGCGAGGGGAACATATCTTTCTACGGGACCTGCGCCCCCTTTGATTGCCTGGGCAATGGAGTCTCGCGCTTCGGCGTAGCGGCCGGAATCCAAATCGGCTAAGCCCTTTTGATACGGACCGCTGGCCTCCTCGCGCCAGCGCGCGATGGCGGACTGGAGTTGCTGCACTGTAAAACCGAATTCTTCGGCTTGCTGAGAAAGGAAATTGTCCGCGCCGCCTTCTTGAAAGCCTGAAGGTTGAGCGCCCTGCGCATTCCCGGTTAGAGGAGTGTACAAGTAACCCAACCGGACCATGCGAGCCTTCTGCGTGCCGGGCGTCGCAACTGTCGATAATTGAGCAGTGGTCACATCGGCGAAGGTTGGGCGTACACTCTGTAAGCCAGCGCGAGGAGTTCCTTCTTTCGCCGTCTTCGGCTCAAACCGGGCTGCCTTCTCTTCCACAAGGCAGCCTATCGAGTTCGTGGAGAGCAGCTGGATGTCGCCTCGATGGACGACGCTCAAAACGACCTTTTCCGCGGCGGGATCGGGAAGATAGAGGCGGCCCCGAGCGAGAATGCATGGATCGAGAATCACCCAGCCGGCAACGTGAAAGGTGTACGGGAAACCGACCTTGAAAGGAGGGACATCGACGCTGAAAGCGCCATTCGAGGTAGCTGCTCCCAGAACGATGCCGTCGATATCCACTTCCGCGCCGCTGACCGGCTGATCGTCTGCCGTGCGAACACTTCCCAACACATGCGCGACCTGAGGAACCAATAAGGCAGAAGCCGCGATCAGGACAACGCAAAGCGCGCCGGCAAGATATCGTCGAGAACGCACGGTCCAGACTCCTCGATCGAATATGCGCATTCTACATGCTTTGAAAACAAATGCAATGAAGGGTCGATTTGGCGCAGGCGCTCGAATGATGCAGTTGTGGGACTGGAACGCGAATGGCGTCAACGCAGGACGGTTCAGCCAACTGCAGCGCCGGGGTTTGCAAGTATTACGATCTAACTCACGGCCCACCACTTACACACCAACTGAGGCGATTGCTGAGATGGCAACCAGGCGTCTATGTTTCTTACGGAATCCACGAACCTATGGTTTGAGGAGTGGGGGCGAATGTATTGAACGTCTTCGCATTGAGATGACTTCCCTCACCTGCGCCGAAGCCGATGTATGCGCGAATGACAATCTTGTTCTGGACCGCGATGGAAGCGCCGATGCCTACATCGGTGCGGAGTCCTTGCGCGATGAGTTGTCCCGGTGTGAGCGATACGTTGCCGGCGTCGAAGAAGACGTAAAGGCCGTACAGTCCGATCGGGTGCCCCTTGATCCCGAGATTGGCAACGGCTTTGTCAAAGTCAATCTGAGTGAGAAGGCGGTTCGGGGCGCGGAGGCGATAGTCGACAAGGCCGCGGAGGGTGTCGACACCCTCGAAATCGGCGCCGCCAAGGGTTGGCTGGAGATAGAAAGGCACGGAACTGCCGGCAGAAGTGTACGAGGTGGTGAGTAACGTGGTGGAGGCGATGGAGCCTATATCGCATCCTTTACGGGCGTTCTCCATGCACAGAGCGTTACGCCACCAGGGCCGGCTGCTCTGCGTAAGAAGGGACTGTCCTGGCGGTGGCTTGGGAAGAGACTTCGAGAGATCAAAGGAAACGCTGGTAAAGGCCTCAAGGCGGTTGAAAGAGAACCGGCTGGAACCCAGCTCGGAGTAGTGGGTGTAGGTGAGCTGGGCTTCGTGATCCTCCCAAACACGAGGTTTGGAAGTGGGGGTTCGGATGTCGAAGCCGACACCCGCGGCAACGAAATCGGGATTGACACTTGAGGATGGAGCGCCAGCCTCGCCATAGAGGGCAAGGACCGAGGGATAGGAATCCCCGTCCACTCCTCCAGTCGCCGGGTGAAGGTATTTGAGTTGACCGGAGATTCCAAAGATGCCGAAGTAGCTGCCCGCGTATGCCAGGGGCGAGTAGCCTTGTACGCCGAGCCAGGTCTCGTGTTGACGGTAGACGGCATGCCCGGCGAGGGTGCTG
>JASHVE010000255.1 GCA_030039675.1 Acidobacteriaceae bacterium
CAGGCCCTGCATCCTTGTTGGGTACCGGTTGCAGATTCATTTGAAATATGTTCGTCTTGGCTCTTTCGCGCTGCCTTGCGGATCACATCACACACGCTCTTTACGGGGTCCCCAAAACCTTCACTGGATTCGCTTATTCGCGGTGAGCACATCACGCACCGCCTTGTTTAAGGCCTATTGACTGCGACTACAACTCCGAAGGGCACGTCGACGGCCAAGAGTTCCTATTCAACCTCCCTTCGGAGGTCTCAACTCTTTGTTATTCCGGAGAACTCACATGGTCCGGCGAGTGAATCTTCTTCCGTCGAATCGGTTCCTTGGTGCTGCATTTTGCGTACTCTTCACGGCCGCATTCTTGTCTGCCCAGTCCACGCCATCTATACACACAGGGCCGATCACGCGGCCTCCATTCGTCGTGACCTCTTCCCTCTCGCTATCTTTGGCTCCCACCAGTGTAGCGGCCGGCGATCTAAATGGCGACGGCAAGCTCGACCTGGTCATTACGAAAAAGAATTCCGGAAACGTTACTGTTCTGCTGGGCAATGGTAACGGAGGTTTCGCGACTGGCGTGGATTATCCCGCCGCAAAGCTCGCCGGCAATGTTGTGGTCGCCGACCTCAACGGCGACGGAAGACCCGATGTCGCCGTCACGGACAGCACTACAGGAGCCGTCGATGTGCTGATCGGCAACGGCGACGGAACGTTGCGCGCTCCAGTCACTTACGCAGCGCAATCGAACCCCCTCGCACTCGCGCTGGGCAACTTCACCGGTAAGGGCAAAATCGACTTGGCCGTCCTTGGCAGCAACGGGCTCTCTGTCCTGCTCAATGACGGCAATGGCCACTTCACATCTGCCGCCTCCATTTCGCTCAGCGGTCATCCGCAATCTTTCACGGCTTCCGATCTGCGCAGTGCCGGCCGCGACGACCTCGTGCTCGCCAATCAGAATGGAACCGTAACCGTCCTGCTAGGTGACGGGACGGGCAACTTCAGCGCGCAACCGGCATTCAGCGTTGCCGCCGGATCGCTCTCTGCCATCGTTGTGGGCGACTTCAACGGAGACGGCAAGCCTGATCTCGCAATTGCTGCAACGGGCGCAAACACGATCGCGGTTCTGCTCGGCCACGGCGATGGAAGTTTTGCACCCGCCGTAGCGTACGCCGTCGGCAACGGCCCCGCTTCACTCATCGCCGCCGATCTGCGCAGCAACGGCATCACCGATCTCGTCAGCGTGAATCAGGCTGCCAACACCTTCAGCGTTCTGCTCGGCAACGGCGACGGAACCTTCCGGCCGTCGGCGGATTTCGTCGCCGGCAACACACCCATCGCGCTTGCCGCCGGTGACTTCAATAACGACGGCCATGCCGACCTCGCCATTGCGAACAACGCCAGCGCAAGTATCGCCGTGCCGCTGGGCCGCGGCGACGGCACATTTGTCGCTTCGCGCGTCTACCGTGCCGACCTCGAGCGCAAAGCCATCGCCAGCGGAGACCTGAACGGCGACGGACACCCCGACCTCGTGGTCACCAACTTCTGCGGCAGCGACCCTTCCTGCTCCAGCCCCGGAACCGCCACCGTGTTCCTCGCCCAGCTCGACGGCACCTACAAGGCAACCTCCACGATCACGCTCGGCAACGGCCCGGTCGCCGTCACTCTCGCCGATCTGAACGGCGACAAGAAGCTCGATCTGCTGGCGCTCAACGAGATCGACAAAACCCTCATGGTGATGCTTGGCAACGGCGACGGCACATTCGGCTCACCGCAGCTCTACTCGCTTTCGGCAAACCCGCGTGCACTTTACGTTGCCGACTTCAACGGCGACGGCAAACCCGATCTCGCCATCGCCTCAGACTGCGGCCAGACTACCTGCTCGCAGCCGGGCACGCTCGACATCTGGCTCGGCCGCGGTGACGGCAGCCTGGCGGCCTCGGCCAGCTACACCGTCGGCTATTCTCCGGTCTCCATCGCCGCCGGCGATCTGCGCGGCACCGGCCATCTCGACCTGGTAGTAGCCAACGCCTGCGGCGACACCAGCTCCTGCACCGGCGACGGAAGCGGCACACTGCTTGCCAATGACGGCACCGGTAAATTCACACAGATGGGCGAAGTCGATCTCGGCCAGTCGCCTTCCTCGATCGCCCTGGGCAATCTCAGCGGCGGGCTCGATCTCGCCGTCGCCCTGCGCACCACCAATCAGATCGCGGTGCTGCACGCCAACGGCTCCGGCGGCTTTGGTGCGCCCGTGACTTACTCCGTCGGCACCGCCCCCTCAGCGCTCACCATCGCCGACTTCGACGGCGACGGCAACCAGGACGTTGCGGTTGCAAACTTTCAATCCTCCACCGTGAGCGTTCTCTACGGAACCGGCGCCGGCGCACTGAGCGCCGCAACTACCTATCCTGTCAGCTCCGGCCCTGACGCGCTGGTGGCCGTCACTCCTGTCCAGGGCGGCATCTCCACGCTGGTTACCACCAACGGCGACACTGGCGCCACGCCCATGGGTAATGGGATTACGGCATTGGGCGGCTCAGACCCCGGCACAACTGCGTCTACCACGAGTCTGGTAGTGACCACGACTGGGCAGCCTTTCGCGCTCAACAGCGCCGTTACGCTGACGGCGACTGTGGTCGGAACAACGTCCTCGCCCACCGGGTCCGTAACATTCACCAGCACCAATGGCACCAACACGCAAACGATCAATGACTGCAATGGAACGGCCGGCCCTGTTTCCGTGACGGCAGGTACCTCCCCTAACTCAACGGCAGCCTGCGAAACGCATGAATTGCAGGCCGGAACCGATTCTTTGGTCGCCTATTACAGCGGAGACTCGACCTACGAGGCCAGCAACTCGGCGAGCACTTCCGTCACAGCACAGGTCAATCAGGGCACCACGTCGCTTACGGTTGTCTCCTCGTCGACCGACAACACCTCCAGCGTGGGCCAGGCAGTCACGTACACGGCCAGTGTGACACCCTTCAATGAACCGGTTGCACTCTCGGGGAGCGTGGCGTTCACCGATAACAGCAATCCTCTTACGTGCAGCCCCGCGGTAAACGACGACGCGACCGGCACATTCACGTGCACCACGACCTATACCACTCCCGGCACCCACGCGATCTCCGCGACGTATAACGGAAGTGGAAGCGACTCGAACTACAGCAGTAGCTCCGGGTCGCTTTCGCCGTCACAAACTGTGACCACCGGTGTCACCACAACCTCTGTATCCACGAGCGGCAGCCCTTCGAGTCTGAATGCGAGCGTGACCTTCACCGCCACTTTGACTCTGCCTTCAGGAGCTACCACCCCTCCTGGTGGAAGCTACGCCTTCACCGACAACGGAAACGCAATCTCCGGCTGCGGAACGCAAGGCCTCACATCCTTGCAAGCGACCTGCGCCACTACAACGCTCACGGGCGGCAGCCACACAATCGTTGCTACCTACAGCGGCGACGGGAATTATGCATCGAGCAGTGGAAGCGTGAACCAGACGGTGACTGTGGGCAGCGGCGGCTCCAGCATCTCGTTGAATCCGTCTCCGAATCCTTCCACCGTCGGCCAACAGGTGACCTTCACGGCCACCGTAAGTCCCTCCGGGCCTTTTGCACCCACCGGCACGGTCACAATTACCGGCTGCGGTAGCCTGGGCATCTCCGCGACCGCGCCGTACCAAGCCACCTGTACCACGACTTTCACGGCGGCTGGCTCGAACTCGATCACTGCGGCCTATTCGGGAGATTCCAACTACGCGTCGAGCAGCGTAGGCGTGACGCAGACGGTCAATCAGGGCACCACGACAACAGCCCTGACTTCTTCTCTCAATCCCTCCAGCGTCGGTCAACAGGTGGTGTTTACGGCCACCATCGCTCTGCCGTCCGGCGCCACCATCGCGCCCGGGGGCACGTTCAATTTCACCAATAATGGGACCACTATAAGCGGTTGCGGCACTGCGAGTATTTCTGCTACATCGCCGTATGTAGCGACCTGCACCACCTCATTCGTGACGACTGGCTCGAACCCCATTACAGCAACCTACTCGGGAGATGCGAACTATGCTCCTCCAACCACCGCGAGTCAGCTTACTCAAACGGTAGATGCAGGCGCCACCTCGGTTGTGGTCACCGCATCGCCGTCTACTCCCGGGGTCAACCAGCCAGTAACGTTCACCGCCACGGTTACATTGCCCTCTGGCGCCACGACAACTCCGGGGGGAACAATCAGCTTCACTGACAATGGCACAGCGATCAGCAGCTGCAGCAACTTGAATATCGCTTCGTCCTCACCCTATATAGCTCAATGCTCTATTCCCTCCTTAAGTAGCGGCGGACATACTATTGCCGCAACCTATTCCGGAGACTCAAACTACCTAACTAGCTTGGGCAACTTGAATATATCGCTCACCTCAGCCTCAACCACAACGACGATCACCGCATCTCCCAATCCCTCCGTCGTCAACCAGGCAGTGACCTTCACGGTAAGCGTTCAAGGCGGCACAACAGTTCAGCTGACCGGAACGGCAACGGTCATGGCAGACAATACGACCTCTCTTGGTGAATGCACTCTCAGCGGATGGAGTTCGTCCACCGGTATTGCGACCTGCACGGTTTCCTATTCCATGCTGAGCACGGGCTCGCACTCGATCGTCGCCAGCTACTCCGGAGACGCTAACTACAATTCAAGCACCAGTCCAAACAGCCCCCCGGAATTGCCCCCGCTGCAACAAACCGTCAATACAGACAGCACGAGTCTGACCCTTACCGCGTCGCCCAGCTCCTCTTCGGTCAACCAGACCGTCACATTCACGGCGACCATCGCGTTCCAGTCCGGAAACACGCCTCTGACCGGGACCGTGGCCTTCACGGATAACACGGTATCGATTCCGGGCTGCTCCGCCGTTGCTCCGTCATCGACCGGTGTGGCAACCTGCACAGATTCTGCGTTGACGGCCGCCGGCTCACCGCATACGATCTCCGCTTCTTATACCGGTGACAGCAACTTTGGCGCATCCAGCATGACGCTCTCACCAGCACAGACGGTAGGCGAAGCCACGACCAGCATTGCTGTGACCTCCTCGCAACCTAGCTCAGCCGTCAACGCTTCCGTCACTTTCACGGCCACGCTCACCTACCCCGCCGGAGGCGTACCGCTTACCGGCTCCGTTGCGTTTACTGACAGCGTCACCACAGCAGCTATCCCCGGCTGCTCGACGCAAGCGCTGGCGGTCAATGGCTCTACCGGCACGGCTGCAGCCACCTGCACCACCTCGACGCTGGCTTTCGGTTCCCATAACATCACCGCTACGTATACAGACACCGCGAACAACTTCTTGACCAGCATGAACTCGGTGACACAATCCGTTGGCGTGGCACCCATCAGCATGACTTTGTCTGCCCCAGCTACTTCTGGAATCGTCAACCAGGCAACGCCTCTCGTCTTCGATGCCAACATCACCGCCCCGTCCGGAACCACGAGCCTTACGGGAACGGTCGCATTTACAGACAACGGGACAGTCATACCTGCTTGCTCGGCGGTGGCGCCGTCTGCGAATGGCACTGGATCGGGCACTACCTTGTGGCTGGCGCCCTGCTCCGACCCTGCACTCACGGCGGCCAGCTCGCCACATACTATCGCCGCCACCTACAGCGGCGACAAGAACTTCGGCAACACTAACGCTGCATTGACAACACCGATTACCATTACTCCGGCTGCCACGAGCATAGCGGTTACTACATCTCCGAATCCCTCTTCGTTCAATCAGTCCGTCACCTTCACCGCAGCTGTTTCCGCACCTTCCGGGGGGGTTGCCCTCTCTGGCAAGGTCAGTTTCACGGATAGCGCGACCACGGCCGCGATTACCGGCTGCTCTGGACTGAGCCCCTTGGCGAATGGCGTAGCCACGTGCACCTACTCCGGCCTGGCGATTGGCGCGCATACCATCACTGCGGCCTATGGCAGCGATCTGAACTTCTCTGCCAGCAACAACACGACCACGCAGACAGTCGGTACTGCCACCACCAGCGTGAGCGTCACCTCGTCTCTCAATCCATCCGTCGTGAACCAGGCGGTAGTTTTCACTGCGACCGTGTCGTCGGCCGCACAAGGAAGTACACCGTTCTCAGGCACCATGTCTTTCGTTGCCGGCGCGAGTGCAATCACGGGTTGCACGGGCCTCACCGTAACCGGCGGCGTGGCCCAGTGTTCCACCGCGTCGCTGCCCGTGGGCACCACCATCATCACCGCGACCTACGCGAACGATCCGAGCTTTGGCGGCTCCAGCGGAACAGTGGCGCAGACAGTCAACCAGTCCAGCGCTTATACGCTTGTGCTGGGCGCCAAACCAAGCGCCGCACTGATCGAATCCGGGCAATCCGTCACCTTCACCGCAGCTATCACCCCTGCCTACACTGGATCGCTCGCGCTCAACGGCAACATGGTCTTCACTGACACCTACACCGCACCGTCGGGCGCGACGTCGAGCGTTACGCTATGCTCGTGGCCTGCCGGCAGCGCCAACTTCACCTCCAGCGGCGTGGCCACCTGCACGTACGCCCTGCCGGACGGCTCGAATAGCATTGTTGCCAGCTACACCGGAGATACAAAGTTGACTGCGGTCTCCACGGCGGTGGTCCAAACCATTGACGACTTTTCTGTGAGCATCGCCCCGGTGCCGGAGAACTCGCTCGGCGTTGAAATCACCCAGGGCTTCAAGAGCACAACCGATCCTTACCCGTCGCAGCCGCTGGTGGCCACGCCGCAGTCCGTCGCCGGCTACACGGGCACGGTAACACTCACTTGCGCACCCACGCCGGCATCGTCAAGCGCTCCGGCCTGCAGCCTGGGCACAGGCAGCCTGGCCGTTGTCACGACCGGGGTACAGCAGTCCACCGGCATTACTCTCGATGCAACCAACGCCACGCCGGGAACCTACACTTTCGCGGTGACGGCGACCGATGCGAACGGCCTCACCCACACCTATACCTTCCCGGTAACGGTCCGTGCGCTCTCCACGTCGCTCTCTGTCGTCTCAGGCGCCACGACCAACAACACAACGACCGTGAGCTTTGTACTGCCGGCCGGCGTCAGCCTGCCGCTCGTCAACAGCACATCGTCCAATACTGGAAGCTGCGCTTCCGTGGTCGGGCCGGAGCTCTCATCCACCTCTACGCCCTTGAGCCTGTCCATTGGCTGCAGCTTCAATCCGTCGCAGGTGCCGTCTTCGGCTTCGCAGCAAACCGCGATGGTGACGGTCACCATTTCCACCGGCAGCACCGTCGCCATGACGCAACCCTCCGGCCGTTCCGGCCTGTTGATCGCGGGAATCTTCGGGCTGCCGTTCGTTGGATTGTTGGGCCTGCTTCGCGGCCGCAAATCGGCCCGAACCATCTTCCTCCGGCTGCTGGCCATCTTGGCGCTGTCTGCGGCTGGCTGGCAGATTATGGGTTGCGGCGGCTCCTTCTCGGGATCAACCTCCACAAGTGGAGGCCAGACGCCACCGGGCGTATACAACATCCTGGTTCAGGCCACGGGGAGCGATAACAACACCTATCAGGCGGTCATTCAACTGAACGTGAAACTTTAGACCCCCGGGCGTTCGCGGAAAAATCTCTTCAACACCGCGAAGCGCCTGGAAAGGTCAAGCATTTGTCGAGGCAGACCGATGAAACAAACCGCTTTTAAGCTGCTGCTCCTCGCCAGTATCTCCACCGTGAGCGCAATGGCGCAGATCAACTGTGCCACCGGCCCTGC
>JASHVE010000256.1 GCA_030039675.1 Acidobacteriaceae bacterium
CATTGCGTGACGGCTTCTTTGAGCAGCGATTCGCCGTCTTCCTGCGACAGTTCCGTATTGCGCGCCGCCGGCCACTCATACGGCAACTCAACCCACACGGTTTTTGCGCCATGCGCTGGAATGCCACCGTGCAGCGCGAGCGTGAGACCATTGCTCTCCGTAGACACCGCCATACCATCCGCGTCCGTCACCAAAGCAACATCCTCGCCGCCGAGCGTGACGAGCGATTGCCCTGTCACATGTCCCGGCAGATTGCGCTCTCTGCCGCTGAGCTTGATCGTTACGTCAACTGCGGCCGCGCCATCATTGCGAAAGCTCAGCCGCACCACATCCATCCCTCTCGAGCCGGAGTTGTGATCCGGCAACTCACTCGGCTTGGCGTCCGGGTCTACGGCGAAAGCAAGTTCTTCGAGCTTCAACCCCGCAGTCTGCGCGGTTGATTCAATAAACGGATAGCGCGCGCGATAGAGCACCTGTTTGGTCACCTTCAATGGCTCTGCGCCGGTGAACGCCTCTATGGCCAGTTCGCCATCCATCTGACTGCTGAAGCCAATGGGGGCGTCGAGCGGCCTGCGCTTCAGGCTCCATTGCGACCACTTCAGATCGCCCTCTTTGTCCACAATGGTCTTGTGGCTGCCCATCGGCAGGCCAATCAGGCTCTGTGCATCCGTGTTCGACGAGCGATGGTCAATCGCCACCTGCGCAAAACCGTGGATGCCCACGGCGAAAACGCCAATGCACACCAAGCCTACGCGCTTCCAATTCACACCACACCTCAATGGCTCAAAGTGAAGCAAAGAAGGTTCTATTCCGCCTTGCTCGCCTCCGCCTTGATCGTCGAAAGCGTCACAATCTCGCCGGGCTGCACCACAATCTCTGCCGGAACAGCCGAAACTGCATTCTCTTCTTCGAGCCCAGTCCGTTCCATCTCGATCCACGGATGAGCAGCGCCGTTTACCGTGAGCCGCCGTGCCGTTGCGGCCCGGTTCACGACCACCAGCGTCTCATTATCTCCGTCGGCAAACGCGGTCGTCAGCAGATCGGGATCGCCGCTCTCCGCTCCGATGCGCTTCATGCCTTTGCGAATGTGCCGGCTGTAGGCCCCCAATACGCGCAGCTCGAAGCTGCTCGCAATCGGAGCCCATCCCTTCGTCCGGTCCGGTTCCATCAGCGAGCGCGAGCCGGCGAAGCTGGGCTGTTCCACATCGAGCAATAGCCAGCAATACATCAGCGCAACGGCGTCCAGCTCCGTCAGGTTCTTGTGGTAGAGCTGCGCGGCCTGAAGAGCAATGCGGTACGAAGGCTCCTGATAATGCGGATCGTTGAAGCAGATCTCCGTCGCCAGGAACTCCTTGTCTTCGCTGGCCGCACGCATCGCCTGCATTGCGCGGTCATACAGATCGGGATTGGCGATAAATTCCTGAAAGTCGTACTCGTGCGTGGCCGTGAAGTCGATCGTGCGCCACACCCCCGGATCGTTGCGCAACTCGTTCGTCCGCTCGATACCCTTGAACATGTAGCTCGCGTCTGCCATGTGAATGCGCGTGTGCGTAAAGCCGGCCTTGTCCAATTCACGGCGCAGTGTAAGCGCCATGGCGTTGAACACCTCCGGCGGCTGCTCGACCTCATTCTCGAGGCCGACAATCAACGGTGCCGCTCCCGTGGCAGCCTGTTCTTTTTTGCAGTACTCGACAACGATGCGTGCATACTCCTGCGGATTCGCAACGCGCCGCACCTGCCGATTCCATGTGTCCACAACAGACGGCCCATTGTACGGCTCCGTCGCCCACGCGGGCAGCGCCCACAGTTCGTAGATCACGTCTCCGCCAAGTTCGATCACATGCTTGTTGTACTCGAAGCTCGACATCTCGCTGTTGGGAAAGTTGTCGCCATAGTAGTGCGGGGTCGCGTCGCGCAGATCGTCCAGATTGCTCAAATCCGGCTTTAGCTCCGTGCCCATCGGGTATTCGCGCGAAAGAAGCAGGTTATAACGCCTCAGCATCTCCCAATAGGCGCGCTTGCCTTCGTCGCTCATCTCCATATAAGCCGGAATACTAGGGCTGCCGCCAAAACCAAGCATGGTCTGGTGGACTTCACTGGGATGGATGGTTATGGTTGCCAATTGGATTTCAGGCCACAGCAAAGCTCCCTCTACCACGTCGTGGGCAGTGCGTGGTGCCACATACATGAGCTGATGGCGGTCCAGATCGAAGAGCAGCGGCGCGTTGAGCAGTTCAGCGCCGTTCACGAGCACGCGCACAGCCAGATGCGCATCCGCGATTACAGTGAGTGTGCGCGCCTCGCCGGTGTACGGCCGCTCCAGGTCGAGCACCGTCTTTTCGGGATAGTTGCCCTGGCCCTGATAAAGCCCCATCGAATCGTAATACCGCTCCGACATGCGGACTTTACTCGCAGTCAGCTCGACAGTCACCCCGGCATGAGGCCCGGTAAAGATCCAGCGCAGCGTGGTGCGCGCGGGTAGTTCACCGTTCAGCGTGATCGTGCGCGCAAACAGGGCGTTAAGATTGTCGTGGAAGTACACGCGCGCAATTTCATCCGGACGCGACCAGCCCGGCCCGGCAGGGCCATCCGAAACAAACCGGAAACTCTCCGCCGCATTTCCGCTCGCGGCCTGGGGAGACGGTAACTGCACTGCCTCTTGCGCCCATCCCGCTGCTGCATACAGCACTGCGGCCAACAACACCATCCGTTGCATGGACTTGATTATTTCTGGGCGCGGGTTTGGCCTGTCAAGCTCATCCGGCGGCGGCAACGATTCATCAGCCCATCGCCATAGGTCCCCACGCACGTATTGTCTCCGAGATAATGATGAGCCCTGTGCTGTGGCGGTTGGCCGGCTATGTGGAGATTGCCTGGTGGTTGGAGAAGGTCTGGCAAAGGTCGCGATGGCCGACCATGCTCCGGAATGAAAATCATCGCGGTCGAAAGCGGACATCGTAGAGCAATCACGAGCAAGTGACGCTCAGGAAACCGGCTGAAAATGGCGCGCTGCCGAGGCTCAACGCCGCTAAAGCCCTAAGTCAACAATTGAGTCCGACGGGCCCTGGTCAACACTTGATACAAAGACATCAGCCGATACCTTCGTCCAATTGACGCAATCGGGGTTTGTCTGGCTTAATCAGCCTAACCATACTGCGGCCACGGCACAGAGGTTGGTCAATACTGAAGATGGAGGTTGAGACAGAGCGGGCAAAACCGCTCCCCAAGATCGTCAAATTCGCGGTGAAGCGGTACGCAAAGCAATGCAGAGGTGTCCCCTTGACAGAATTTTCTGATCTTCGGCTGACGAGATTGCCGCTCAACAACGGAAGTGGCCATATGCCGGCCCTCGGCTTCGGCACCCTGATTCCCGACCGGGCCGTAACGATAACTGCGACCAGAGACGCACTGGAAGCTGGATTTCGACACTTCGATTGTGCCGAACGGTACCAGAACGAGCGCGAGGTAGGCGAGGCGTTGCAGGCAGGACTTGCCGCTGGAGAGATCGCACGCGAAGAGATTTTCGTTACCACCAAGTTGTGGAACACGAATCATCGACCCGAGCGCGTCGAGCCGGCTTTCGAGGCAAGTCTGGACAGACTCAGGCTCGAGTATCTGGATCTCTATCTCATTCATACTCCATTTGCATTTCAGCCGGGGGACGAGCAGGACCCGCGAGACCAAGACGGCCGCGTTATCTACGA
>JASHVE010000257.1 GCA_030039675.1 Acidobacteriaceae bacterium
CGGCGAGCACCGCGCACAGAGCCACCACGCACAGGTTCCACATGTAGGCGGCGTTGATGCCTACGACGCGTGCGGTGCGTTGCGCTGTTGCGAGCGCCAACAGCATGCCGAGCGCGGCCATGGCGCCATACGATGGAATGACCACCGATCCGATGTGGAAGAGGACTGGATGCACCTGAGAGAAGGATACGCGATGCGCAGGAAGCGACGGCCTGAAGCCGTCAGGCGAAGAAGTAGAAACCCGACCCGCGGGGCCGTGAGCAATGCGCTGGTGAACCCGTCCTAGGACGGTGGAGCTCCCCGCGGTTCATTAGGCATTCCGGACTGGCGGACACGGCACACAGAACCGATGGTCGAGTCGAGCCCCTGTTCAATGAATGTAGGTTCAACCAGCGTTGACCACCCACCTGCTTTGCAGGCCGGTTTTCTATTGCGGATAGTAGGGGTATTGGGCGCAAATTGCAAGTCTTGTCGAAAGCGGGCGCGATGTGCTATAGCCTTGGCCGGCTGCTTCCGCCGGCCCCAGGACTATTACCGACGTAATCGCTTTCTGGCAACTGCGCGCCATCCCGCGATCGGATGCAACCGGCTAAAAGGCGAAATAGACGCCGCCCATCGGCTCCATGGAGTGCGTATATTGCCCGGTCGCCGGGTAGAGCGCGGAGAGATTCGGCGCCTTGTAGAGGTTGTCGCGGAACTGCCCGCGAACGCCGAGATGCGGCAGAAAGGCCCAGTCGGCGCCGCCGCCGTAGATGATCACCGGCCGGACGACCGTGTTTACCTCATAGGTGCTTTTGCCGGGCGCGGTGATGAAAAAGCCGACGCCACCCACGGCGAAGGGTCTGAAGCTCCCGAATCTTTTCGACGCCACATAGTCAAACCCGATTTCACTCGCCTTGGCGGTAAGATTCGTGACCGGGTTCGCGCACGTGAACCCACAGGCTCCAGGCTTGGGAGCAAAGGACTGATCGGCAGAGTTGTAGGAATAGGTCATTTCCACGCCCACATACGGCCTCATGATGTAGCGCGCCTCGATCATGCCTCCGGCTTCGTTCTTCGGAGTCTGCTGGGTGCCCAGCCCGCTGGTGGCGTCGTTGAAGACTTCATAAAAGTTCACGCCAAGATCGAACTGCGAATCGCTTGCAGCCTGCTCGCGCGCGTGGCTGGCGGAATTCGGCTGCCCCTGCGCGGTTGTGCTGCTCTGGTCCTGGGCCGCCGCGCCGCTCCACGCGGCGATTGCCATCAATGCAACGACAGCCTGCATCCACTTCATCTGCATCATTCTCTCCGTTTCAAGGCTTACACTCTTTGTTGGTCTTCCTGCGATGGGCAATCGACCCCGGGAAACCCAGTGGATCGCAGTCCTGCGAACCGACCCCTTTCGCATGATACATTCCCGCATTTCCGCGCGATTCGGCAAAGCACCGCGTGACCCGAGGGCTCACGTGCTGCGTTTCGGTTGCTCCTGATGCCGCACTCGTAATTCCAGTCTATGCTGGCGTCCGGGAGGGTACGAAGAACTGGATCTTCTCTCTTCGACGCACAAACGGTCCCTACGGATAGGCTGCGGTACCCGCCTGGACAACCCTGCCCCTGGCCGGAACCCCCTCGGCAGCCGGAGCGGAAGCAACCCGGATGGGCCGGGATGCTTCTAACTCTTAGCCCTCCCTGATTACCGGGCGCAAGGCGGCGTCCGATGAGCCGCCTTGCAGCCCGGTGACGCCGCCGGCCACCCCGGCAATGCCGTTGCAGGTGCCGCCTCCGGGATATACCGGTGCGCGGGACGGCGGCCTGCCCGCCGCAACCTCTTCTACCGCATGGCTATTCTAAGATGAGAGAATGAGAATGATGCCCGGTTTAGAGCTGTTTAGGAGATAGCGCGGGGGACCCAGTAGATGCCAAGCTGCCGCTCCCTGGGGGTTGCGTTTGCTTGAGCGCAAGGGCTCTCCTGCAGGATTTCCTGAACCGCTGTAGCCGGTGCGCGAGAACCTCCGACCATGCTGCGTGTCCTGTCTACGCATCTTTTCCTGAACCATCGCTTGCACCCAGGGCTGCTGGAGATCGCCAGCCGGTCGGGGGCGCAGGCGGTAGAGATTTTTGCCGCCCGCCACCACTTTGACTACACCAGCCGCGAGCATGTGGTCGAGCTGGCGGAATGGTTTCGCTCCGAGCCGCTCGAGCCGTTTTCTCTGCACGCGCCGTTGTTCCCCGACCGCGAGATGGGCCGCGCCGGCGCGCCGGCTGTGAACGTCCTGCATCCTGAGAAATCGCGCCGGATCGAGGCGATGGACGAGGTGAAGCGCGCCCTGGAAGCGGCCGAATATATTCCCTTCAAGCACCTGGTGGTGCACCTGGGCGAGCGGGGGGACGGATGGTCGCCGCGGACGATCGAGTACGCGCATACCGCGCTCGAGCACCTGGGCGCCTTTGCGCGGCCGCTGGGCGTGCGACTGCTGGTCGAAAACCTGCTGAGCGAAGCGACTACTCCCGAGCATCTGATGCTGATTCTCGACCTGGGCCACCTGGACAACATCGGCATCTGCCTGGACCTGGGTCATGCGCACGCCACCGTAGGTGTCGGCGAGGCGATTGCCACAGTTGGCAAACGGGTGGTCTCCACGCACGTGCACGACAACCACGGCCAGAAGGACGAGCACCTGTGGCCGGGAGACGGCACCATCGACTGGACGACGGCGGTGAAGGGGCTGAAAGCGCTGGCTGCGCCTGCCGCTACTGTGCTGGAGATCCACTACAACCTCAATGATGATCCGCACACGCTGGCGGGGAAGATTGAGCAGGGGTTTGCGCGGTTTGCGTAAGAAGCTCTAACGATGGCCGAATAGCCAGTGGAGTAAACCCAAAAGGGCGACGCCGCCGAAAACGACGGCAAATGCGGTAGGCCAGAGCCTCAACAGGTCCCCCGGTGGGCGAACGGTGTTGCGGCCAACGGAAACAGGGGAGTCTAGCAATACAGAAAGATAGTGGTCGCCTTCACTGAGCTTTTGAATGGCCTTGTACCAGGCATCGCTTTCTTGCTCGCAATCCGTTCCGAGTCGAGCCTCAATCCTGCGCACCAACCCGCGATTTTCCGTTCGTATTCGTCCTGGCTGTACTCGCGGTCAAACTCCGCACTCACTTCGGCCATGTCAGGCAACGTCCGACCAGTCTCAGAGAAATAGAGCATCTTGCGCTCAATCTCAGAAAGCGGCGTGTTCTCGCGCTCCGCCTCTGCGGCAATCGTACTGGCTAAAAAATTCTTTGCATCACGGAGGCTGCGGATGCTTTTCACGTTCGAAATGTTACTCTGTCGCGCAAGCTTCATGCGATCCCACCCTAGCCGCAAAAACAAAGACGCGGCGAGGGTGGGGCACCCAAAGTTCAGTCCGCGGTGTATCCGAAGTTCAGTCTGACACCATCAGTTCGCCGGGCAGAATAGGCCGGGTGCGGGGCAGTTTGCCGCTTGCGGCGGCTGTACCCACGATGGCAAGCGTTCCCACGAAGATGATGAGCTTGACGAGACTGCCGGTGCGCGTCTCGGGCAGCGCCTTCCAGAGGATCAGAAGCACCGTTTGCGCGATGGTGACCGACCAGACGGAACAGTAGAAATAGCGGCGTTCGATGCCCTCGCTCTTGGTGGAGCGGCCGGCGCGCGGCAGCTTGCCGATGGCGCCGAAGAGCAGAATCACGGCACAGAGCGGGAAGTATGCGTACTGGTAGATCTGCTTCAGATACCACGTACCGGTGGCGACGGCGATGACCAGGCCGCTGAGGTTGAGCAGCGCGAAGCTAAGCACCGCGTTCCAGGCAAAGGTGTAGCAGACCTTGCGGTAGAGCGGGTTGGGCCGGTCTTCGTCGAAGCGCAGAATATACGGGCGCGGCTCGACGCCGGGCAGTTGCGCGCAGAGGCCGGCGATGCCGGTACCAAGCAGTACCAGGCCGAGCCATATCGAGTTGCCGCGGCTGAAACCGCGCGCGAACAGGCTGAAGGTGAGCGGGCCGGGCGTGAGGAAAAAGACCCAGATCCAGATGGGCCAGTGGGCCAGCCGGTAAAGGCGCGTGTTGCGCTCGCGAATCTTACGCTGATGGGAGTATTCAACCTTGCCGCTGTACTGCATTATGGTGAGTCTCGCAAAGCGGGCGCAAGCGCGTCAACCGAGGCGATCCTCGCGCGTGATAGACTCCCCTTGCCTTGAAGGCAGATTGGACGCGAAGGAGATACGATCGATGGTCAAGCGCGGGATCGGTTGGATTGCAGTGCCGGTTTTGCTGCTCGCGTTGAGCGCGGCAGCAAACGCCCAATCGCCGGAAAGGCCGCAGTGGGTGGGCACCTGGGCGGCGTCGCCGATGCCGGCCCTGGGCGGATTCACGGTGCATCCATTCGCGGCCACTACGCTGCGGGAGATTGTTCATGTCTCCAATGGCGGCGAGCAGATCCGCATCCGCTTTACAAACGAGTTCGGCACCGATCCGCTGACGATCAGCGATGCCCACGCCGCGTTGAGCGCGGGCGGTGCGGCGATCAAGGATGGGACGGACCACGCAGTTACCTTCGGCGGCGCGGCGAGCGTGCGGATCGCGCCAGGCGCTGCGGTGTTTTCAGACCCGGTCGCGCTGAGTGTACCTGCGCTCTCTGACGTGGCCATCAGCTTCTATCTACCCAACCAGGTGATGCGCGCAGAAACCTACCACGCCTTCGCCGACCAGGACAATTTCCTTGCGGACGGCGACGTGGCGGGCGCGAATTCCCTACCCCAGCCCACAACGATCACATCGTGGTACTTCGTCGATGGCGTGGACGTGCCGGCTGCCGAGGGCTCGCGTGCGATCGTGACGCTCGGTGACTCGATCACGGATGGCGCGCACTCGACGCTCAACGCCAACCTGCGCTGGCCGAATGTGCTCGCCAACCGCCTGAAGCAGGAACACGGGATGGAGAATATCTCCGTGCTGGATGAGGGTATCGGCGGAAACCGGGTGCTGAATGAAACTGCGGGGCCGAGTGCGCTGTCGCGGCTGGACCGCGATGTGCTCGCGCAGGACGGCGTGAAGTACGTGATCGTGCTCGAGAGCATCAACGACATTGGGCGGCTGGCGCACCTCACCGCTCCTGAAGACGACATTAACGCGCAGGAACTCGAAACGGCCTTGAAGCAGATTGCCGACGCCGCGCACGAGCACGGGATCAAAGCATACGGCGCGACGCTCACGCCATATGGCGGGGCGAATTACTACTCAGAGAAAGGCGAGCAGGTGCGCGAAGCGGTGAATGACTGGATTCGCCGCAGCGGAACCTTCGATGCCGTCATCGACTTCGACCAGATCACGCGCGATCCGCAGAAGCCAACGTGGTTCAATCCCGCATACGACTCGGGAGATCATCTGCATCCCGGCGACGAGGGATACAAGGCGATGGGTGCGGGGATCGACCTGAAGCTGTTCGCGAAGTAGCGGCGCGATTTTAGCAGAGCTCTGATCGGGAGACTGGTGAAGCGGCTCTCGGAATGACGGCTTAACCCGTCTCTTTCACCGTAGCTTCGCCGATGGCGTCGAGCGCAAACTGGCGCGAAAACTCGCGAACCTTCAGAACTTCGTAAACGATGGCGGTTGTGTAGGTGACGGAGATCCACACTACAACGGCCTCGATCGGCAGCCCGGCCCACGCGCCGATGAAGAAACCGACCATCTCTTTCTGCTGATAGCCCCACCACTTGTACGGCACTGCCAGCGTGGCCTCCCACAACAGGCTGATGAGCAGGATCATGAACAGCGTGAGGCTGAAGGCGCGCCAGTTGATGAACCGGCGCGCGGTTGCGAACAGGCCGATGGAAGGAACGGTGCTGCCGACAATCAGCGCGATGAAATAAGCAGGCCAACCCTGAGGAAAAGGCGAGAAAAGCTTCTTGTACACGATGGCCGCTGCGATCAACACGATGCCGGCGACGAGCGACGCGGCATGAAAGCCGAGCATACGGCGGATGGTTCTGGTCGCGCTCGGATAGTCCGGGACGTTGTACGCGGCGAGCCAATACTCGCCGGACCAAACGTAGAGAAGAAGGACGGCGAGAAAGCCGGTGAAGTAGAAGAAGTACTCCTCTATGGGAATTGCGCCACCGAGAGCTGGAGCGCCGATTCCGAGCGTTGCGCCTGCATTCGGATAGACGAAGAACCGGTTGGCGAAAAAAAAGTCGAGCCCGAAACCTACTGGTACGAGAAGCAGGAGCGTTTGCCAAAAGGCGCGCTTGGGGATGCGCACCTGTTCGCTGGGCACAAACCATCCGCCGATGACCACGATGGGCACCACGAAAAGGAGGAGGCTGAAGCTATAGCCGTGCGGGGTTGGATTGGCACTGGTGATTTCGATGGTTGCGGGAACGCGCACCGTGTGCAGCGTGATGCCTGCCGGAATTGCGATGATGGCAAGCATGGCCGCCACCAGCCAGGCACTGAGACGCGGGCTTGGATGGTCTTCACGCATCAGGTCGAACCTCAATGACGCGGATGGTTGCGAAGATTGTACCGCTATTTAACGACAGCATCCGCGCGGATTCGCAGTCAAAATCTTCGACAGCGATTTTTTGTCGGGGCGAATTTCCGGCGATGCGGCTGAAAAAGCAATTGACAAGCAAATCCATACAATTCAATAATTCCCCACCAGCTTCATAGCGGAAAAACTGGTCATCTCCGCATCATTTCGGCAAGGAGCTTCGCGAAATGGCTTATGATGTCCCAGGTTTGCTGCAGATGTCTTCTGCAGATCTCGATTCCCTCTTTTCTTCAAGTCCAGCGGGAGACATTCCCAATGGACCGGCGAAGGGCACGGCCATCGTCGCATCAGGCACCATATTCAGCCCGGAGATTGCGGAGTTCATCAGTCTGTTCGTCTGGCAAGGCAAGACCTTCGATGGGCAGCACGGTGTGCTCCGCAATCGGATTCTCCCCTTCGGTCTCAGCGCCATCGTCGCCGAAGTGTACAAGGCCCCGAGCCTGCTGGATAACAAAGAGTGCATCGTCCTCGATTACTCGAAGACCTCAGAGGTCGCGCAGTGGATTCGCGATGAGATCCGCTTAATTGGGCCAGATTTCTATCTAGGGCGTGTGTATTGGAGCGGAAAGCCGCTCATTCATTTTTGTCTGCAATTCGGCGCCGCCGCTTAGTAGTAACCCGGTCTCGGTGCGGGCGAAACGAAAGCAGCCGCCGGCTCACTAACACAAAAGATCTCGATCTGCGCAGCGGAACCGAAAACGTAGAAGCCTTGCTAGGGCGGTTCCACAGTTTATGTGCCGTTGCCGAAATTGCGGAAAGCGGCGTTTTCTTGAGGAAAATGCCGTTCTGCAGCAGCGGCTTCAGAATATGGCAACTGTGAAACCGCTGTAACCGCTTCGTCATCCACGAGGCCAACCGGATGGGCATGGGAACGAACCGCGTCCAATGATGCCGCAATCCAACGTGCTGGTGAATGTGCCGCTCCGGCCGGAGCGCGAGGCCGAGCTGCGCAGTTTTCTGGCATCGATGAACTTCATTCCGGGGCGCGTGAATCCCGCAAACGCGCTGATTCCGTTTGAGCAGTTTCCGCAGATTCACGTGGCCCGTTTCGTGATTCTGGATGACCAGACGACCGGCGACCTGCAGCTTGCCTATGGAATCCCAATGGCGAAGTATCCGCTGAGCCTCGCGTTTCTGGCCGATTTCGACGGACCAGCCGACGCGTTCCGTGCCGATCTTGCCAGGCGCGCCGGCAAGGGACTGGAACAG
>JASHVE010000258.1 GCA_030039675.1 Acidobacteriaceae bacterium
GTATGCAGTTGCCAGCCCCGAACCCGCCACGTAGCGGCTGCTCTTGGATGCCCCATCCGCCTGTGAAGATTCTCCTTTTTTAGAAGGTACGCGCGCAAATTTACTGCGAGAAGTTTGCATCGACACCAGTAGCCGCCTCATCTCAAGGTAAGCATCTAAGCCGTGCCTGTAAACGCGGGCCATGCGTTGCGGGTAAAAACAAGCTGATTGCGCGAGCACTCTTGTAGTCCTGGTTTTTTGCGGGACGCGGTGGGTTGAGTAAGGCGCATATTGCGTCTCCAGCGAGCACCTATATCCTCTTTCACCGCTAGCTGAAACGACCCGAGCGCCAATCCACAGGAGCATGATGAGCAGGAAGCTGTCTTTCGTCGCAATGTTGATCGGCCTGGCGAGTGTCATCGCCGCGCGAGGTCAGGAACTCGTCGCACCAGTGCCACAGGCGGCGCACATCAGTGGAACAGTCACCGATGTGAACGGCGACATTGTGCCCGGCGCAACCGTCATTCTGCAATGTATCACGCAACCGGATCATCAGACGCTGCTGGCGGATGACAACGCCGCCTTCGAATTCGACAATGTGAAGGCGGGAGTTCCTTATCAGCTCACGATCAGTGCCAATGGCTTCGCAGACTGGCAGTCTGCGGTCATCACGCTTACGCCGGGGCAATTCCAGCTGATGCCCAACATCCAACTCAAAATTGCACCGAACGCGGTCTCGGTCACAGTCAGCGCTTCCAGCGCGGAGCTGGCGGTCCAGCAGGTGAAGGCCGAAGAGCAACAGCGAGTTCTTGGTTTTATTCCCAATTTTTACGTGGTCTATGACCACAACGCTGCGCCGCTCACACCAAAGCTGAAGTTTGAGCTGGCCTTCAAGGTCTCGGTCGATCCGATCACTTTTGCCGGGACAAGTTTCCTTGCCGGCCTTAACCAGGCATCGCATTATCCTAATTATGTGGAAGGTATGAAGGGCTACGGCCAGCGCTTTGGAGCTGTCTACACGAACGATCTTACCGACATCATGATTGGCGGAGCCATCCTGCCCTCAATCCTGCATCAGGATCCACGGTATTTCTACCAGGGTACTGGAACGACGAAATCGCGCCTGCTCCATGCTCTCTCCAGCCCCGTCATTTGCAAGGGAGACAACGGACGCTGGCAGCCGAACTTTTCCAGTCTTGGTGGTTACTTGGCCTCGGGCGTAATTGCGAACGGCTACTATCCACCGGCGAACCGCGGAGGTGGGCTGGTGCGGAATATCTTCCTGGTCGACTTCACTGCGAATGAGGCCAACGGCGTGATCCAGGAGTTCATCCTGCGCAAACTCACGCCGAGTGTCAAGAACCGGAACTAAGGCACTATCGCAATCTTTCCGCCTGCCCCACGGCCGAGCATGAGGCCGCCATGGATGAAGGCCAAGCCCGGAGTCTTCGAGATTGCCGTGGTGAGCCAAGGATAGGACCGCGCTCTACGGATGGTCGCGTTCGGCGTCAGACGCATGTACACCGTTGGCCGACGACAAAGTGGATCGACAATCCTGCCCAACTCCGTCGTCGGCCTCTACCATACAGCCACTCGACGACAAAATTGCGATCTCCTGCTGCGGAGTCAGGGGCGAGGCCAGAGAGGCGGCATTTGTGCGTTGAGTTTCGCGCCAATGGGCCGGCGGAACCCCTTCCCAAGTGCGAAAGGCACGAACGAAAGAGCTTGCATCTTCATAGCCAAGTAGGTACGCGGCTTCATTCAATTCAAGAACCGAATTCTTGAGGTAGTGGCGAGCCAGTTGGTGACGGGCTTCTTCGAGCACCTGCTGAAAGCTCGAGCCGGAGTCTTGCAGGCGGCGCTGCAATGTCCGGGAGCTGAGATGGAACTCGCGGGCAATGTCCAGCATCTTTGGCCGCCGGCCTGTCAGCTTTCTCTGGATCGAGGCGCGGACGCGCTCGACAAAGCTTTCTTCACCTTTGCGCTGCTTCAATTCTTCATCGAGCTGCGGCGCGAGCATCGCCAAAAGCTCGGCATTGCGTGTGATGAAGGGGCGGTTGACATCGGAGGCGCGAAAGACGATGGCATCATGCGCGACACCAAAGACAATCGGACACCCAAAGTAGTGCTCAAGCGTTTTTGTGTACGAACGCGGACGCGCGCATTCGATACGCAGCGGGTCGAGGCGTGTTCCGGTGCCATGACGTACGATGCTGAGCATCCACGCGAAGCAAACGTCGGTCAGAATGCTGGGTTCAAGATCGTTGGCCAATAACCACCGGAACCGGATCTTCCACTCATCCTTATCCGTATCGTAGAGAATCTCTTCCGGGCAGGAAAGCTGCTTATGACGGGCAATCTGACGCATCGCCTCACCGAAGCTTCCCGTTGAAAGCGCGGCGAGCGCGATGGGATCAAAGTGTTCAGGCTTGGTCTCTGTGCCCAACTGCAGACCGATCGCAGGATCGGAACTGATTTCGCTCACTGCGCGCCACAAGGCGAAGAGTTCCTCGGTTGTGAGCAGCACGCGCGGCTGGTTGAAAAGCTCTTGCGGAAGTCCTGCGCTGCGAAGGACCACGGACATAGAGATTCCCGCCTCTTCCAATTTGGCAGGAAACCGGCTTGAAACGCGAAAGTGTTTACTCATGGTGTCTATGCGGCCTTCAGAGACGCCATGTCGATGGAGAAGCGATACTTTACATCGGCCTTCAGGAGTCTCTCGTAAGCTTCGTTAACTTTCTGGATCGGGATCACTTCGACGTCAGCGGTTATGTTGTGCGCGCCGCAGAAGTCGAGCATCTCCTGGGTTTCAGCAATGCCTCCGATGGGAGAACCGGAGAGACTACGCCGCCCGAAGATAAGGTTGAAGGCGGCCACCTGCAGAGGCTTCTCCGGAGCTCCCACGAGGGTAAGATTCCCATCGCGGCGAAGGAGGCCGATGAGGGCGTTGATGTCATGATCGGCCGAAACCGCATCAAGGATGAAGTCGAAGCTCCCGGCGTGCTTGGCCATTTCGTTGGCATCGCGAGAGATCACAACTTCGTCGGCGCCGAGGCGCAGTGCATCGTCCTTCTTGTTCGGCGAGGTGGTGAAGAGCACGACATGGGCGCCAAGCGCATGAGCGAATTTCACGCCCATATGGCCTAGCCCGCCGAGCCCCACGATACCGACCTTCTTCCCCTTGGTCACTCCCCAATGGTGCAGCGGCGAAAAGGTGGTGATGCCGGCGCAGAGGAGCGGCGCTGCTCCCGCGAGGTCGAGATTTGCGGGAACATGAAGAACGAACTTCTGATCGACAACGACGCTGTCGGAGTAGCCCCCGTAGGTAACACCTCCGAGATGCTTGTCGGGGAAGTTGTAGGTAAGCGTGAGATTGGGGCAGAACTGCTCAAGTCCCTGCCGGCACTCCGGGCAGGTGCCATCCGAATCCACCATGCAGCCCACAGCGGCCAGGTCGCCAGCTTTGAATTTCGTTACTGCAGAGCCGACCTTCGTCACGCGGCCTACGATCTCGTGGCCGGGAATGCAGGGATAAATGGTCGGCATTACGCCACTCCACTCGTTGCGGACCTGATGAAGATCGGAGTGACAAATTCCGCAAAAAAGAATTTCGATTTGTACGTCGTGTTCGGTAGGATCGCGCCGCGCGATCACGGTGGAGGTAAGCGGCGATGTCGCACTCGCAGCGGAGTATGCTCTCGCGTTGTACATGAACCTACTGTAACCCCGGAGCGCGCTGGTGCGATATGCAAGATACGCCATTCTATATGCAGAATACGCCGAGGATGGCCGAGGTGCAGGTCGGAGCTACGCGATCACTTCAGGCAGGCGCCGAGCGCGAAGGAAACGCGCAGATCCTGCGCGCTTGCCGGCCAAGATTCGCCGAAGAATACTGTGGCGGTGGATGGAGAGAGGATTCGATTACCAGAACTGGGCAGCCACGATCGTAGCAGGCCCTGATCGGCCGCGGATTACATCGGTCGAGAGAACCAGCTCCATGTTCTTCTTCTCCCAACCCGGAGGAGCGATTGCAGCGAGCTTTCTTAATTCATGTTCGCTGGTCAGAAAGTCTCCGGCGGCGGTGGTACCAAATACTGTAATACCGGCTGCGACAACCACCATCTGCTCTGTTTTGGGGTCGACCATTCTTAGAACCAGTGCATAATCCCTGGTCAGATTCAGATAAGGGGTAGCGTAATCAAGGGACCAGTCATGATTCGAGAGGTTATTGCGATCCCGAATGGATACCTTGTCGGGAGTCGGCTGATCCACCGTGAAGCGAAGCTTAGAGACAAGACGAACAGTCCACTCGTTATTCAGCAGCCCAACGAGGATTGCAGGCCCGTTCTGTAAGTCCGTGAAGGTGGCATCGGTTTGTGACGCGAGTTGAAACTGCCGCCCATTGGCCTGCATGAGTCCGGCAAATTTGGCCATCGTGAACGCGTCGTACACGTTCACGGTGTTGCTTGCCGAGTTGTGAAAGTCGCTGAGTGAAAGCGAAGGACTCACAATCGGGTCTTCTTCCGGCGGCCTCCGCCCGCCAGCCACATTCCCGATGCACAGCAAGACGGGCGCACGGGAGGACAGAACCGGACTCCAAAATCTCTCAAAGGGGCTGCGGGCGCGAACGGATGTGACCACTGCCGATACCGCAATGAACAAAATGAGGCAAGCAACCACGAACCACTGCGGATGGAACCATGTGCGCCGTTGAATGGGCTCGATCGGCAAGGCAGCGGATGCCAGTTCGGGCTGGCTGGGCTCACCATGCCGATGAGAGGCGGCGACAGTACCATGGCCCTCCTCAGGCCACCGGAACTGCGGCATGTAGGAGCCGGGCAAGACTTCGATGCGCAGTTCTTCGCGCCCGCCCTGCTGGTAATACTGAGCCAGCCTCTTTCGCACTTCAGCCACGGCGCTGCGCACCACGTGGTCAGTTGCTGTGTCGTAGTCGGGAGTGCGCTCAAAAACCTCGATGCCGATTGTCCGCTCTTTGAGCCGGTCACCAACTCCTTGCAGGGTTTGGTCGACAATGAATTTGAGAACTGCAGCATAGCGCTTGCTGTTATGGAAGACCGAGCTTGCCAGGATTCGTTGCAGCTGATTCCGGACCTCGTCCCGCTCGAGGTCCGTGCAGGGATTGAAGACGGCGTTCGGGGTACGTACCTGGGACCCGCCCGCTTGCAGATTCTGCGCGATCATCGCCACCTCCTTTGGAAGCGGAGCGAAAGATACCGCGCGGGCAAGAGGACCTTTTGCGCGGAAGCTACATAACTACTAAATATGCCGGCCACTGCAGTTGCCCCTCGCCGCTGAAGTGAACCTCAAACGCGCTGTTGAGGCACAGTTCAACTTCCCGGCGCAAACCGCTCTCGAACCAGTTGTGCCGGTATACGCCCCCAAAAACGCCAGATCCGCAAATCTAGGAGAACTGACATGACCGTCACGGACGGTCCATGACCGCAAACCACGCAAAAGTCTAATCGCCGTAAATCGATTAGTCAATCGCGGTGGGATCGCAAAGAAAGTGCTGGCGATAGGCGCTCGATGACCGCGAGCAGGATCAATATGACCGTCATAGGACATGCCACGGCATGAGTAAATGTTTAAGTAAATCGCTTTTCTTAGGGGAAGTGGCTCATTTTTCTTATTGACAGTCGATTTTCTCCCTGCATATATTTCGGCGCACGTCGATCACTGGCCAACTGACGAAAACAAACTGTCACCGCTTTGCCGAAGAGCTGCAAAGCGCAACCTTGGAGGTCGTCATGATTCAGAAGAAGCCTTCAGCGCAAGAGCTGGCATGCGTCGCGCTGGCGCCGGATTCTCAAAGCAAGCGGATTACACTGGCGCTCCAGCGCTTGTTCCGCCGGGGATGGGAGGTTTTGCCCCTGCTCATCCTCGCATTCGCATGTCTCGCCCATCCATCCATCGCACGGGCCCAGACCACCGCAACACTTTCGGGGACGGTGCAGGACCCATCCGGAGGGGTGATTCCGGGTGCGCAGGTCACGCTTACCAACGAAGCGACAGGGGAAGGCCGTGTGGTGCAAACCAATGGGGCTGGGCTTTACGCGTTTCCGTCTCTCGTGCCGGCCACTTACACTCTTCAGGCATCAGCAAAGGGCTTCGAGACGAAGAAGGTCACCGGCATCGTTCTGAATGCCGGCGACGAGCGCACAGTCCCGGCGCTTTCGCTTCCTGTAGGCGCAGCCAGCCAGACCGTCACGATCACGGCCGACTCGGAGATGATTCCCGTTGAGAACGGCCAGAAGATCGACGTTCTGACGAGGGAGGATATTAACAATCTTGCGCTGGAGGGCCGCGACACCAGCGAACTGCTGAAGGTCTTACCCGGCACGGTAGTCCAGTCGGGGGGGCTTACACAGACCAGCCCGGCCTTCAACGACCTCAACGTCACAGTTGACGAGGCCGCGATCGGCAGCGGCTACAACATCAACGGCGCGGTGTACAAGGGCGGCACCGGGATCCTGGAAGACGGGGCGCAAATGATCGACATCGGAGACATGGCATCCTCGCTTACGATCATCGCTCCGGAAATGACGGAGCAAGTGAGCGTGCAAGCCTCGAACCTTAGCGCCGACCAGCCGTTCGGCCCGGTGGTGGTGAGCGCCATCAGCCGATCGGGCAGCGCAAACTATCACGGCGACGCGTATTTCAATGCCCGCAACAACGTGCTGAACGCGAACGGCTGGCAACAAAAAGACACGAACCCCATCACCCCGCTGGGACCGCAGCACTATTACTATCCGGGCGGCAGTTTCGGCGGACCGGTTCCGGGGACGCATAAACATCTGATGTTCTGGGGCGGCTACGAGCGGTGGCTGCAGAACCAGGGCGACGCCAACGTTCTGACGTCGTTTATTCCCTCGCCGGAGATGATGGCCGGCGACTTCTCGACCGACAACGCCGACAACATGGCTCTTTGTCCCCATGGATTCTTCCAGGGGAATCCTCCCAGCGGCATCGGCGCCGGTTCGTGGTGCAGCGACCTGGGCGGAACGGTGCTCGCAAACGGAACGACGACGGCAACCCTGCCGACCCCGGCTGCGACCGGGACTTACACATCTGGGAGCACCACGTACAACACGGATGCCGGTCAGAAGTTTCCTGCCGGATTCCTCGATCCCGGCGCGGCGGCTCTGGCCAAGATCTGGCCCAAGGCGACTTCCCAAACTCCCCTGAGCGTCTGCGGCGGATGCAACTACTACCAGCCGATCGTGAATGTCGACAATGGGTGGATCTATCGTTTCCGCATCGATTACCACCTGGGGGATAACACGCTGATCTATGGTTCCTACCAGCAGGCATACAGCTCGGGGTTTGCGCAAGGCAATGGCGCGCACCTTTACTGGACCCCGGGCAATGCCATCCCATTTCCGGGCGGCGGCGAGGTGGAGGATAACTATGGCAAGACCCTGGCCGGCCACATCGTACACAACTTCAACGCCACAACGACCGTGGACCTCATGGCCGCATGGGCATACGGCAGCTACCCGTTCACAACGCCGAACCCCTCGGCGGCGACTAGGGCCACACTGGGGTATCCTGACAGTTACGCCAAAGTCTTTGCACCTCCTTCGGGTGAGTCCTATGGTGAGCTGAACATTCCCGCGTACTCGAGCGCCGGAAGCCAAACTTTCCCGGACTTCTCGCAGGCCTCGATCTTTTCGAATCCTATAGGGAAATACGCGGTCAAGAAGGAAGCACCACAGGAATCCGCTACGCTTACGAAGGTGTGGGGACCGCACACCATCAAGGTGGGCGGCTTTACACAGACCACGGACAACTATCAGAGCTCGTTCAGTTACTACCTGGACGGCAATCTGAGCTTTAATGCCGGCCAGAACCCGGACCTTGTCAACCCGGGGAACGGAAACATCGGCTCGCAGTACAATTCGACCGCACAGTTCGTTAACGGGATTGTAAACGGCTACGGCGAGAACAATAATGCGCCCATCGGCGATGTGGCCGAGATGACGACAGCGGCATTCGTGGACGACACCTGGAAGGTAACCCATCGCCTGACGGCGGAACTGGGCATCCGCGTCGAACACGTGGGCCACTGGTATGACCGCGATCACATTGGACTCGCGGTGTTTTACCCGGGCCGCGTACTGTCGGATTACTATACCGGCAAGTACGCTCCCGGATACTACTGGCACGCGATCGACGCCGGCGTTCCGCTGAGCGGCCAGCCCAACCGCTTCGCCTATCCCGATGGGCGGTTTGGGCTCTCCTACGATGTCTTCGGGACAGGCAACACCGTGGTCCGGGGCGGATGGGGCGTGTATCGCTTCGTCACCCAGGTCAACACGGTCGCCAACGGGTCGACGCAGGGAACCGCAGCCGACGTGTTGGGCTATGGCCAGCCCGGATCAACTAGAGTGCAGCTGCAGAACATTCACAACCTGTCCTATACAGCTTGCCCCTCAGCAACTAATCCTCCACCTTGCGGCGTTCAGGGCGGACAGTGGGGGTTGGATCCAACCGACTACGGACAACCGGTGACCTATGCCTACAACTTCACCATTGACCAGCGACTGCCCTGGAATTCACAGTTCGAGATTGCCTACGTGGGAAGCCAAACCAGCCAGATAGCCGACGCCGGCGAGGATAACGAGGGCAGCACGTTCAACGAGCTGGCCAACCAGAACAAGACGCCGATCGGGGCGTTGTTTGCCGCCGATCCGGTGACGGGCATTATTGCCACCAACCCGGAAAACGTGACCCAACAGACGAACGGCACCAAGATTCCGAACGTCCTTGCGGATTACCACCCGTTCGGCCAGGTGTACGGCACCAACTCGACGTACATGATTCAGAACACCTCCTTCGCTAACTACAACGCTCTGCAGGGGTCGTGGACCAAGACCACCGGACGGCTGACGTACAACCTCAATCTGAGCTGGGCAAAGACGCTGGGGACGGCCCTGCAGGAGAACCCGTACATAGTTGGCGACAACTACGGACCGACAGCCTACGATCGGCCTCTGGTCCTCAACGCGTCCTACACGTACAGCAGCGGTACCCTCCATTTGGCGAGCCAGGTGCTGAACGAGTTGGGCAGCGGCTGGACGATCAGCGGCATTTCGACCTGGCAGAAGGGCGGCTACATTCCCGCTTTCCTTGGGAACGGCGTGCCGAACTTCGGCATGGGGCTGCAATACACCGGCCTGCCAGCCAACGCGAAGGCAAACGGCATCACCAATGGCATCGGAGATCCAACGTACTTCGGTACGGACGAAAACGATCCGATCTTGCCGGTGCTAACTTGCAACCCAACCTCTAACCTGGCCAGCCATCAGGTCCTGAACGGGAAATGCTTCAACGCCCCGGCGGTGGGAACACAGGGTGGTCAGAAGTTTCCCTATATGAGCGCCACGCCGTATTTCGACGACGATCTGGCGCTTTATAGGACGTTCCACATCCACGAGAAGCAGAATGTGCAGCTCAGGGTCAGCGCGTTTGACTGGCTGAACCATTCATTGCTGACGTTCGCCAGCTCCAGTTACTACACGTTGAACTACAACGTGGACTACGCCTCGAAGACAATCACTCCGAACTACAACCAAACGGCCACGGGCGCGAATGCGTTCGGTGTCATGACTGTCAGGTCGGCATTGCCTTACGCCCGAGTGCTGGAGCTGGACGCGAAGTACTTCTTCTAAATTCACCTCTGCGGCGGGAGGCGGCCGTGAGTCCGCCTCCCGCTCTTTATTTAAATGTCGTACTATCGGCCTTAATGACCAGAATTCTCCAACCGGCCGTGTGGTTTGGAATCGCAGCTTTATCAGCGTGCCAGTTCTTGCCTGCGCAAGCCAAGCTGCCCGCGCGTGAGAATTCTGACTTGCAGCAGCACTATAACTCTGCGCAGCGTCTGCTGCAGTCCGGCGATCTCGAGCGGGCCACTGAAGAGTTTCGGATTTTCCTGGCCAGCGCGCAGGGTGAGTTAGCAGCAGGCCATGCCATAGCGAAGGATTACAGCAGAGCGGTCGCGCTCTACAGCGACGCGCTCGCACTACAACCGGATTCCCCGGTTCTTCGTTTGGGATATGCACAAACGATGCTGTTCATGGGGGACGTTTCGCGCGCGGAGACACTGACACGAGCTTTCTTAAGCGATTCCACGGGCGACTCTCATACGCTTGCGCAAGCCCATCAGATTCTTGGGCGTACGCTGCTCAAGAT
Source organism: Acidobacteriaceae bacterium (assembly GCA_030039675.1). Taxonomy (GTDB): domain Bacteria; phylum Acidobacteriota; class Terriglobia; order Terriglobales; family Acidobacteriaceae; genus Telmatobacter. The sequence continues at coordinate 10,192 of JASHVE010000258.1, forward strand.
GAACCGGGACCAGGACGCCAGAAAAGAGATGGAGACGGCCGTCGCGCTCGATCCCAGCTTTGAGAATGGCTACGATCTGGCGATTGCCTGTCTCGACCTGGACGACGAGAAGTGCGCAACGCAGTTATTCAGTGAGATGCAGGCGTCGTTTGGCGACACGCCTGCCATTCATATGACCTTTGGCCGCGCTTATGGAAATTCCGATTTTGCGCCGCGTGCTGTGGAGGAATTCAAAAAGGCGATTGCCGAGAATCCTCGCCTGCCCAGTGCGCACTATTGCCTGGCAGCGGCGCTGCTCACGACCGGACAGGATGAGCCGACTCTCGCGGAAGCGGAGACTGCGTTAAAAAAGGAACTGGAAATCTCTCCGCATGATTTCCTCACCTATGCAGCGCTCGGAAAA
>JASHVE010000259.1 GCA_030039675.1 Acidobacteriaceae bacterium
GGGCTGGAAGACGGCTCCTACATGCGCATGACGGAGGTGATCTCGGCCGTCCTTGAACCGGCCGGGCGGCTGCTCTCGATCGGCGCGGTTTCGGGGCCGAGCTTCGCGCAAGAGGTGGCGCAAGGCCAGCCGACGGCCATCACGGTGGCCTTCAGCGATGCGGATATCGCCACGCTCATCCAGCAGGAGTTCTCGTCGGAGACGCTGCGCCTCTACACTTCCACCGACGTGATCGGCGTAGAGATGGGCGGCGCGCTCAAGAATGTAATCGCGATTGCGGCGGGGATTGCCGCGGGCGCAGGCCTCGGCTACAACTCGGCTGCGGCGCTCATCACACGCGGCGTTGCGGAGATCACGCGGCTCGCCGTGGCTTGCGGCGGTCGGCGTGAAACGCTGGGCGGCCTCTCTGGGATGGGTGACCTGGTGCTGACCTGCACCGGCAGCCTGAGCCGCAACCGGACCGTTGGGCAGGGATTGGGCGAAGGGCGCAAGCTGGCGGAGATTCTGGCCGGGCTGGGGGGCAAAGTGGCAGAGGGCGTGCTGACCGCGCGCGCCGCACTGGGCCTGGCGCGCAAATTCGGCATCGAGATGCCCATCACCGAGCAGATGGAGCTGATCCTCGACGAAGGCAAGGATCCGCGCGACGCGATTCGGGATTTGATGCTGCGGCCGGGGAAGGAAGAGCAGTGAAGCGGAGTTTGCTTCTCAATCTCTAGGCTCTACGGATTAGGAACGGAAATCAGTTGATCTCGCTGCCGGATGAACTCAGACGCTTCCGCGTGGTCTCCTACACTATCAAGGATGGAAGCTGCTTCGGTAAGAACTTGCCTACGAAAATCTCGGAATTCTGACGGCAAGCCTTCCGTCAACGAGACCGCACGACGGGCATTTTCGGCGGCGGCTTGTTGATCTCCCGCATAGAACGCCGCTCCCACGGAATAAAATGCGGCTGTCGCCTGGCTGACCTTGAATTGCGATTGCCCCTGTTTGAGCAGGTCACCCCAGACAGAATCAGCCTGGTTGAAATCGGACAACGCTTCTCCCCACAGCTGCTCATCTTCTTTTACCATTCCTCTCGTTAAGAGGGCTCGGGCTAGCCCATCCTGGTACTTCCCCCCTTCCACGTCTTTCATCGGTTCCAGAATCGCTAATGCGTAGTCACAGTACTTCGACGCAAGTACGGGATCGCGCCGTCTCGCAGTAATGAGACATTCTGAGGTCCTCGCAGCGCCCAGTTCGCTTTTGGCCCGATTAGCTAATTCTGACACTGAGATATCTTTCGCCATCTTGCTCGCTTCCTCGCAAGCGGAGAAGGCAACATCGAACTCGTTAGCCGCCAAATACGCATCGGCTGCAACGAGTAGAAATCCCGCAAGGTTTAGCCGGTGACTTTGTGCATCGGGGACGTCGCCTTCCTGTACAAGGTTGTCTTTAGCAAGTGTAATGGCCTTTCCGATCAGATCTGTGGCCTCTTCAAGATGGCCTTGGCCGAACGCGATACTCGCTGCGCCGGAATAGGCGACGGCTTCGTTGTTTAACGAGTTTAGTTCGTGCTTTTTCGAACACACATCCCATAATGAGGCAGCTTGGAGCAAGTTTTCTTTGGCTTCCGAAAGCCTTCCTTGAAACTTTAGGGAACCTCTGAAGAACTTCCCGAGCCACCCGTGGGGCGGGAAGTTCTTCAGAGGTTCCTTAAGCGGCGCTAGGTGGTGCCGGTCTTGACGGGAGTGTGCAATGCTCTGAAAGAGCACTCCTCTATTTGGTCTATCGCGCCTCTGGCGGGTGGCCCTGGTCTGGCAACTTCAACCAACACGAAAATGGGTGCTTGAATGAGAAGGGCTGATTGAGATCGGCGGTTTCCCACCCTTGCGATTGAAAAACATCGCAAGGATGGGGCACCCATTTTTGTGGTTAGTTTATTCCCGTAAGACGTGGGCCGCCCGCCGGTGTGAGGTTAGCTCTGCCAAAACGCCGCGCCATCTCAGGCTACGGTTGCGGAGGCTCGGCCATGTCGTTCCTCTGTGGCACGCCGCCGGCGCAGGTGCCCGAGGCGTTCGTCTCCTCGGCGTCGGTCACGGTGAGCACGCAGATGCGCTGCTTTTGCTGAATCATCTGGTTGGTTGCGGGATCGGTAAGGCCGGTGGAGACCATGCGGACGATCTGCAGCTGCTCGCCCTGCTTGATGCCGGAACTCGTTCCCTTGTTGATGAGGACGCTGCCGTTCACAATGCCGGCCACCAGAATACCGCTGGGAGTGGGCGCCGGCGCCTGGGCCAGTGCGGCGGCGAGCTTGTCGGCGAGGTCTTGCGAGATCGCTTCGGTGGCCTTGCTCCACAGATCGTTCAATGTGGCCTGCAGACCTTCGCCGGTTGTTTTCACAACCGGCCACTTTCTGGTCTCGGTGGCAACCGCATCCTGTTTGAAGGAAGACGAGGGCTGCGCGAGAATTGCACCCGTCTCCACATCGATGAGCCGGACATTGCCCTCCGCCTCGACACTGGCGATGACCTTGGTGGAGGCAGGCGTAACCTCCTGGTGACTGCTCTGGCTGCCATTGGTGTAGTTTGCGAGCACGATCTGCGCCGCGCCCAACAGACGGCCGATGTGGGCGGCCGTCTCCGTCGAGGAGCGGTCGCTGTTCTGAAAATTCTGCGTCTTCAGAAGCGT
>JASHVE010000260.1 GCA_030039675.1 Acidobacteriaceae bacterium
CGCAACTTCAGCAAGGGCACATAAAAGGGAGGCCGTGGCGTCGGCGCACTGTTGCTGGGCCGCCGTCATGACGGCAAGCTGCAATATGCCGGACGCTCTCGCACTGGGTTCACCGGGCAGACGCGCCGGCAACTGCGCGCAAAGTTCAATTCCCCTCTCCAGAACAAATCGCCATTCACGCAGTTGCCCAGCGGAGCCGGCCGCGGAGCAAAATGGGTGAAGCCGGAATTGGTGGCGCAAATCACCTTTGCCACGTGGACCCGTGACAATCTTGTGCCGCAGGCTTCCTTCAAAGGTCTGCGTGAAGATAATCCGGCAAAAGAGGTGGTTGCGAGTTACCCGTGGCATCGAAACCTTCATCACGCAAGCAGCCCTCGCCGCAAAGCACCGCCGAGCCAACCCGCAATCGCGAAAGGAAGAACAGCAAAGTGGCGACTCAGCTCAACATCACGCATCCTGAAAAAGTTCTCGACCGGGAGAGCGGCATGACCAAGCTCGCGCTCGCTCAATACTACGTCGGCGTTGCCGAGCGCATGCTGCCCCATATCGTCGACCGCCCGCTCAGCGTGGTTCGCTGTCCAGAAGGCAGCGGCAAGCCGTGCTTCTTCCAGAAGCATGTGGGCCGCGGCCTGCCGTCCGGTGTCGAAAGCATTCCAATCCCCAACCGCAAGACAGGTGAAGCCGAGGAATTTCTGACACTGAGCACGGTAGACGGATTGATCGGCATGGCGCAGATGGGCGTGCTCGAAATTCACCCCTGGGGGTCGCGCAACGAAACCCTTGACCAACCCGACCGCGTCATCTTCGACCTCGATCCCGACGCAGCCATCGGCTGGAGTACGCTCGCAGCAACTGCCGACGAACTGCGCCGGGGGTTGAAAAAGCTCGGCCTCGTCTCTTTCCTGAAGAGCACCGGCGGCAAAGGCCTTCACCTCGTCGTTCCCGTCGAGCCGGAGTACGAATGGCCGGCGGTTAAACAATTCGCGCATCAGGTGGTTTTGGAGATGGAAGCAGCGCAGCCCGAGCTCTACATCACCAAAATGTCGAAGGCCGAGCGGAAGAACCGCATCTTTCTTGACTACCTGCGCAATGACCGCGAAGCCACGTCGATCGCGCCCTTCTCTCCGCGCGCACGCAGCGGCGCACCGGTCGCAATAACTTTGGATTGGAAGGAATTAAAATCGGCGGCTGCGCCGGCCTTCCACGTTGGGGATTTTGCGCAGTGGCGTGCGCGCCTGAATCGTGACCCGTGGAAAGAGATGACCAAGACAAAGCAGCATCTCACAGAGGAGATGCTGCGCGATACGGGAGCTCTTGCCGGTAAGAAGCGCCGTTAAGCGATCTTTCGGTGTTCCTCTTCCTTCAGCGCCCTCTCGACTTCCAGCGAAAGCAGTTTCCGCGCCTTTTCAAGCTTCTTGAGCCGTGACGCGCTCAAGCGCCGGCCGGCACGTGTGATGTAAAACATCAGCAAGCGCATCCCTGTAGCTGGTCCCTGCGGCGATACTTCTCTCGAGGCGAGCGACGCCGCAATCGTCTCCGGTTCCTGGGTAAATAAGCCCACCGGCATGTGAATGATATCGTCTCTCAAGTCGCTCCTCCCCTACCTGCTTCCTTGAGGCACTTTCTACCCCGAGTGCCCTTCAAAAACATATTCGCTAAACAACGCTTTTCGCGCACAATTCCGCTCTAACCTGACCACACCCGCCAGATCGAGCACATCAGGCGCTGTCTCCAACGCCTCGCGAACGGCGCTTTCCCTTTCTGATGCCTCGCACTTCCTCGTAGTTGCTCATTTTTTCTGTTGTGCAAAGTCGACATATTTTGGTTTATATTTCCGTCGAATCATAAGCTTTCGGTTCTTCCATGAAAGGTCTCCCGATGCTGCTGGCAGGCATCGCGCCTCCCCACGCTCTCGCCAAGCTCTTGCAGGTCGCAAACGAATGGCTATTGCAACTGTCCATCTTGGTCCCGCCCGTATTGTCGAACACACGGCCGTGCCGGCTCGCTGCATCGGCTTTGACCCACACCCACATCGCATGCGGCAGGCAGCGCATCGAGTGGACCTTTAACCTGTAATGCGGTGCAATGCGCGCAGGGTATCAGCAGACTTTTCCCGCATGAGGATTGGCGAACGTATCGCTGTTATCTTCATCGCTGCGGTCGAGACATGCAAAGTCCTTCTCCACGGCGACATCCAGCGAGATCTCAGAGCTGATGGCGATCATGGCGTAGACACCGACCTCGCTCTCTTTTCCCCAGATGCGCGCCTGGTCTTCAGAGAGGAGAATTGTCACATCCTGGGAGCGGTAGCGCATCCTCACCGGCGAAGCCTGGGACGCAGTTTCCAGGGCATAAGTCAGCCTTGCATCCCGCGCCCCGCCAAAGTGGATGGTCTCCTCAACGCGTCCGCCGGCAAGCAATCGCGCCAGCTCTGATCGGGACACCCGAAGTCGCAACGAGTCGCCTTTAATCCGCAGCTTCATGACGTTCCTCTATTCTCGACGCGCAACCAGTGGAGAGCAACAGACCGCCTAAACCGGCCATTGGCGCAACCCCATTCTATTCGATTGCAAATTTGCACCGTGGTTGCGGAGAAACCCATATCCGCCCTGCCTCGATTTAAGGTGCGTTATCAGCAATTCGGTACGCTTTCAGCACACTGCGGCCACTTAGCTCAGGTGGATAGAGTAGCGGTCTTTTAGACTGATTTTTCTGCGTTTCCGCACCGAGATGCAATAAGCTGCCCTATACCGAACTCCCCTTTATTTGCACATATTTGAATCGAGCTGGCGGGTTGCAGCCCGCTGCACGCCGATGCATGTTTCTCGCGGAACTACAGCGGTTTCACAGTTGCTATATCCCGAAGCCACTGCTGCAAAGTGGCATTTTCCTCAAGAAAATGCCACCTTCCGCGGCTTCGGCAAGGGCACATCAACTGTGGAACCGCTCTAAGCTTGTATTCACCAAGAGTGGATGATGGAAATGGTCAGGAATCTCCTCGAACCGCTCACACCATCAACTACTCCCGCAGCGTCGGAACAACGGGTATGATTGCGGCTTGAATTAATCCATCGTCGTGCTCGATAGTTCCTCCAGAGCCGAAGGATGTTCGCCTGCGTCCACCCCCGCAGGGCCCAGTCTCAGAACGCCGCAAAAAAAGGGACATCGTTGGACGTGATGGTCAGCGATCCGACGGGTGGGACGAAGAAGTATTGAACCGCCAAAGTGCTGAGCACGACGGCAAGCCACCCCGGCGCCATCCCGCCAAACCATGTTGATGCCATTACCGCGGCCGGGAAAAAGAACCACGTGGGGTTTCCGAAGGACCCGCGGAGAAGATACGATAGCAACAGCGCAGCGCCTACAAAAGCAATCGCGAGTCCATATCGAAACGGCACATTCAGCTTCGACGTGACTGCGTTGCCGGCGGTCATTCCTGTCCTCTCGCTCGAGGGGTGCTGGTACCGATCATACATACGCAGGATTGCCTGCAGATTCTGGATGCCTCTCATCGTGACACCACCTAAAGATCCAGACGGTTGTGGCGAGTCACGACATACTGGGCGTCGGTGGAATCACAATAGCGCCGATGGATGGCTCATCGCTGGATCTGCCGGGCGCGGATTGCGCACGCTTAGCTTAGTAAGTGACAGATCCCGGTTCGCTGCTATGTACCGTCTGGACCACACCACGGCATCGGCGCAGGCGTACGGGACCATCCGGCCTCTGTAAGCCTCGACGAACAGTTGCGGATAAGAACGAGGGAGCGCTTGGTTGCATGCACATCTTTGCGAATGGCGAGGGCGGATCCACTCAGCATAATTACCGGCGCTGGTTCAACGAGGCGCTGACAGAAGCGAAGATCAAGGATTACTCCTGGCATTGCAACCGTCATGCCTTTGCAAGTAGGCTGGTTATGGCGGGGGTTGATCTCCGCGCGGTTGCCGAACTGATGGGACACAGCAGCATCCAGATGACCATGCACTGCACACACCTCGCGCCGCATCGCAATGGCGCGGCCGTGGACCGTCTTGCGTCTGCTTCAATGCCTGGCCGGGCAGCGGCCGGCAATCCCGAAAATAAGCTGATTACCAAATCGGCCGCCAACAGAAAAGCGGCCTCTCTAGTGAGCGCAGAAATTCGCGACAAGTCCCGCAATAACAGCGGTTTAAAAGAAGTGGCCCCGTAGCTCAGGTGGATAGAGCAGCAGTTTCCTAAACTGCGTGTCGGAAGTTCGAATCTTCCCGGGGTCACCATCCTTCACCATCTTCGCCGTGTCCGTTCCTGCTGACTTCGCTTTGCCACATTTTGGCGGAAGCGCGGCCACAGCTGGTAAGAATTGATATCATGGAAGTTGCTTCGGTGAAACGATCACTGCCCTGTTGAAAGAGCAGCACAATTCAATCGATCGCCAGGACGTTCGGGAAGGCGGTGAAACTCCGCCACTGCCCCGCAACTGTGAGCGCACCGGCTCCGTTTTCCGTCGTTGGATTACCGGAGCTGTCCATCCCTCAGCCCGGCTCACTACCCGAAAGCCACTGAAGGCGCCCTGCTCGCAGATACGCCTTTGGGAAGGCGGCTGAAGGAATGCGCAAGCCAGGAGACCGGTCCACGGCGTACACAACCGCTTTCCGTTCCGAGGGGAACGAAGGAGCTATGGATGCCCATTTTCCCGTCTGGGCTCGTGCGCAGCCGTGGTGTTGTCTCGCGCATCCTCACAGCCTTTCTGCCCATCCTCAGCGCAACGGCCTGCTTCGCCGGAGCCGTGCACGGCATCGTGACAGATGCCACCGGCGCGCGAGTTACCGGCGCCAAAGTGTCGCTGGTCGGCAAAGGACAGCTCGTCGCCTCCACCGTCACCGCTGCAGACGGCAGTTTTCAGATGACTACGGGCGCCAGGGGCCGCTTCTTTCTTGTCGTCTCCGCCGCCAGCTTTCGGCAATTGCAGACCCCCGATTTCTACGCCGGTGAGTTTGACTCGATCGAGCGCGACGTCGTGTTGGAGCCCGAATGGGTGCGCCAGTCGATCGTGGTTACTGCCACCGGCACGCCCACGCCGCAGCCGCAGACCAGTGCCGCGACCACCGTGCTGAGCCCTCTCGATCTCGAATTGCGCGATGACTTGGTCACCGCGTTGAGGCTGATGCCCGGTACGTTTGTGGTGCAGGCTGGTCAACGCGGCGCGCAAACGTCATTGTTCGTCCGGGGTGGCGATTCCGATGACAACAAGGTCTTGCTCGACGGAGTCGACATCGGCGATCTGGGCGGGCAGTTTGATTTCGGCACGCTATCCACTACGGCCATCGAGAGCGCCGAAGTCTATCGCGGGCCTGATTCGAACCTCTATGGCGCCGACGCCGATAGCGGCGTGATGAATCTCACCACGCCGCACGGCACCACCAGTTTTCCGTCGCTCATCTTTTACGGCGACGCCGGCAACTTCAACACCTCGCGCGAGCAGTTGGAACTGGCCGGTGCACGGAGCAAATTCGATTACCTGGGAACCTTCAGCTGGCTCCAGACGAGCAATTCTCTGCCCGAGGACGAGTACCACCTGGCCACATCCGCAGCCAACATCGGCTGGCAGCTCAACGGCACTACGCAGATCCGCGCCGCGGCGCACTACGGCGTCGATGGAACCGGCGTGCCCAATGCGTGGGACTTCTTTCATGTCGCCGACGATGCGACCGAGAAAAATCAGAACATCTTTGTGAGCGCGTCCATCGCCAACCAGACCACCCCCAGCTTTCACAATGACGTGCGCTACGGCCTGACCCGTAAGCGCGAACAGGACACACTCTGGACTCTCTCCGGAACCCCTGTCGCATTCACCAATTACTGCTTCGGCCCCGGCACCCTCGGCAATCCGGTCACCATCACCGGCGCAAATGGCTACTCTGCCAGCGGTCAGGCCGTGCTCGACTGCAGTACCTACAAGGCGCAATTTGTCTCGAACCGTGATCAGCTCATGTATCGCGGCGACATCGCGCTTACTCCGCATCTCACCGCGCTCATCGGCTTCCAATATGAAGACGAACGCGGCGCAGAGCCAGGCAGCACCTTCTATCCGCCGGTCGAGCGCTCGAATTACGACTACATGGCTGCCGTACACGGCGACTTCAAAGAGCGTTTCTTTTACATGCTCGGCGGCAGCCTGGAACACTATTCGCTCTTTGGCGTGCAGACCACGCCCCGCGCCGGGCTCTCATACTATGTTCTTCGCCCCCGCCACGGCGTATTCAGCGGCACGCGCATCCTGTTCAACTATGGCGAAGCCGTGCGCGAGCCGTCGCTTCCCCAGCAGGACAACTCGCTTTACAACTTCCTCGCCGCTAACGGCGGCCAATCGACCATCCAGCAACTGCACATCAGCCCGCTCACCGCGCCGCAGGCCCGCACCTACGAAGGCGGCCTCGAGCAGTCTTTCCTAGGCGAGCACATTATCTTTCGCGCCGGCTATTTCCACAACGAGTTTGGCCGGGAGATCGAAAGCGTCGGTCTCGATCTCATCCCCGAACTGCTGCCGAATCTCACCGCGGCCCAGCAACAGCAGCTCGAACAGATCCTGCAGGCCAACGTCGCCTACGAGCTCGACGTCAACTCCGAGGCATTTCGTGCGCAGGGCGCAGAGGCCACGGTCGAAAGCGGCATCGGCAAGGATCTCTTCTTCCGCGGCGGCTACACCTACCTCGACGCCGTGGTGCAGCGTTCCTTCACCAATGACGACGAGGCCTTGCTCGGCCCCATTCCAACTTTCTCGAACGGGCTTCCCATCGGGCCCTACTCTCCGCTCGAGGGTGCTCGCCCCTTCCGCCGTCCGCCACACACCGGCTTTCTCAGCGCAACTTACGCAGCCGGCAAGCTCACCGGCATCCTCACCGCGGCATTCGCCGGCCGTAGCGACGACTCCACGTATCTCGAAGGACAGGACGCCGGCGGCGGCAATTCCCTTCTGCTTCCCAACCGGAATCTCGACTTCGGCTACGCCAAGCTCGATCTGGGCGGCAACTATCAACTGTTGAAATGGCTGGGCATCTACATCCAGGGAGAGAATCTGCTCAGCAACCAGCACATTGCGCCCATCGGCTACGCCAGCCTGCCCACAAACTTCCGCGCAGGTTTAAAGCTCCAGTGGGGCATCGGCAGCGGCCACTAGCGGTGCGCCTCAATCCCTCAAGGCGTCCTGCGCGTTCCGCCGCGACTGTACGCAGAGGTGCGCTCCCCAATTTCCCACTTCGGGATGCGTTCTTCGAATGCTTTTTCCACATTTCTCAACTTTAACGAGAGCTTCCGCAGCCGATTATGGGCTGGAAATGCTCCTCATCCTGCCCTAAAATGGCATTGAAAGTCGGTTTTCAAACGAATCGAGTCGGTCCACATCTGCTGCAACTCACGGCCCTCAATTTTTAGAGCTAGGCCGATGCGAGAGACGACTGGGACAGCTCTTGGATGCACAATTCCAGCGGCTAGCGCTGTTATTGTTCGAGCGTTGCTGCGCTTTTGCGCTACCGTAACTCCTGGAAGCGCACAAAGAATCGATAGGAACCCAACGAAGCAGCCACTCCAACGAATCGCCGCAGCCCAATCAGATTCAAGGGTGTCCGCTCCGCGCTAGGCACGATCGTTGCTCCATTTACACGAAATTCATTAAAGCTGTGTAGCTTGAAGAACGGGGAGACTCACAGCATGTTAGGACTTCATCTCGCGCTCTGCGCACGAGATGAAGCGTACGGAGATCTTCCAGAAGCCTGGCGGGCGGTCGAGCATCATCATCGCGAGTTACGCCGCCTTTACATAGACATACTGACCACATTCCTTCTTCGGAGGCAGTTATGACTTTCCATCGGATGCGTAGGGGCTTTCTCTATCTGGCTCTCTTGGCATGGACTGCTCTGGCAGTCGTTTCTTCCAAAGCGCAATCCACCACACAAGGCGCCATCGCCGGCACAATTCAGGACCCATCCGGGGCCGTCATCGGCGGAGCTACGGTTCTGATTCGCAACATGGCCACGAATGCCTCGGTCCAGGTTACGGCCGATGGCAGCGGCTACTTTAATGCCCCGCTCCTCGAGCCCGGCAATTACACCGTCTCGATTACCGCCCAGGGCTTCGCGGCCTATCGTGCCGACAATGTGGTCGTCGTCGTCGGTCAGGTCACCAGTGTTTTGCCGCATCTTGCGCTGGCTTCCTCCACGGCGCAAGTTGTAGTCACGGAGCAGACTCCCGCGATCAATCTCGAGTCTCCCGATTTTACCGATACGTTAGACTTGAAGGCGCTTCAGTCAATCCCCGTAAACAATCGCCGCTGGTCGGCGCTGGCCATGACCACTCCCGGCGTTGTGGCCGATTCGAGCGGCTTTGGCCTGGTCAGCATCCGCGGCATCAGCACGCTGCTGAATAACGTCGAAATCGACGGTGCCGATGACAACCAGGCGTACTATTCTGAGGAACGCGGCCGCACACGGGAAGCCTACTCCACCTCCGGCAGCGCCACCCGCGAGTTTGCCGTCAACACCGGTGTCTACTCTGCGGAATACGGCCGCGCGGCCGGCGGCGTCATCACCTCGGTCACCAAGAGCGGCACGAATGAAATTCACGGCCAGGCCTACTTCTGGGACCGCGAAAGCAAGTGGGCGGCTTATAACGATTTCACCGAAGTCTCCACGCTCAATCCCTCTACCGGCACCTATGTTCCCGCGCACGTGAAGCCCGAAGATCTCCGTAAGATTTACGGCTTCACGGTCGGTGGTCCGCTCAGGAAGAACAAGCTGTTCTGGATCTACACCTACGACCAGCACACCCACGTCTTCCCCGGTACCGCAGTTCCCAACAGCCCCAACGCCTTCTATTCGCTGCCCACTCCCGCCGCCAACCTGCCCTCTGGCGTCACCCCGTCAGAATGCAATTTGTCGACCGGTACCTGGAGCGCCAGCAGCAAAACCGACCCAAACTTCTCCCTCGATGCGCAGGCCTGCACGCTGGCGGCGCGTGAAAATGCCGCTGGCAACAGCTCGGCCAACAGCTATCAGGCTGGCGTCACGCTCTACGACAACGGCATCGCCGGATTAGTCTCCGATATCGGCACTGTGCCCCGCCGCGGTTATCAAGAGATCAACACCCCTAAGCTCGACTGGCAGATCAATGACAAGATGCACTGGAGCGCCCTCTATCACCGTCTGCGTTGGGATGCGCCCGGCGACGTGCAGACCAACACCACTGCCGATTATGGCCGTGACACTTGGGGCAACGACTTTGTGAAGCTCGACTATGGCGTCACCAAGCTCACCAACCTCATCACCAATAACATCAGTAACGAGGTTCTCTACCAGTACAGCCGCGAGCTCAACGACGAGGGTCAGCAGGCCTATACGCCCTACACTTTGTCCAACCTCGTCGGTAATGGGCCCTACATCCCCGAGGTCGCCGTCGATACTGCCGAGGGCATGAACATCGGTTCACCTTACTACTCCTACCGCTACCGCTATCCCGACGAGCACAAGTGGCAGGTGGCCGACACGCTTTACTGGAATAAGGGCAACCACACCCTAAAGTTCGGTGTCGACATGGTCCATAACTACGACCTCTACGACACAATCGGCTTCGATGGAAATGGTTACTACGTCTACTCCTATCTCGGCAACTACTTCACCGATCAGCTCAACGCCAATGCCAAGGCAGCACCCACGTGCGATGCCGAAGGCTCTGAAGATCCCACCGACTCCAAGGTATCTTCATCCGTGGGCACGTACCCCTGCTACGATGAGTATGAACAGACCTACGGCCCACCGGCATTCGATATCGCTACGCTGGACACCGGCCTTTTCGTCCAGGACAACTGGAAGTTCTCCTCGCGCCTGACCCTTGAGCTCGGTCTGCGCTACGATCACGAAGCGATTCCTGCGGCCAGCCAGAACCTGACCACCGCTACAGGCAGCTTTACGCCTTACACCGGCCTCACCGACAACCCCGATGAGCGGTTCAACTTCGGCCCTCGCTTCGGCTTCTCCTATGACCTCTTCGGCCGCGGGAACACCGTTGTGCGCGGCGGCTATGGCCTCTACTACGGCCGCATCACCAACGGCAACATCCTCAACGTCCGTCTGAATACCGGTAGCCCAAACGGTCAGTACACTACCGTCTACTACAACTCACCGAGCGGCTCCATCACTGAAGGTCCCACACTTCCCAATCTCTTCCCCGTCTCAGGCGGCGGCAAGGTGCAGGGCCTTCCCAGCTCCTATTTCTTTGCCTCCAATCTCAAATTGCCCGAGGTGCAGGAGTTCGATCTCCAGGTCCAGCAGTCCGTTGGCCACGGTACCGTCGTCTCCGCCAGCTACCTCGGTTCGCTGGGCCGCGAGCTCCCCAACTTCCTCAACGTCAACCTCACCGGCCTGCAGAATGTGACGATCACCACGTCTGATACCTCCGGTAACGGCCCCATACCGAACGGCACCCAATTCACTGTCCCCACTTACACTTCGTATGGCAACACCAGCCTTCTCGGCTCCGCCGCCACCGGCTTCAACGCCATCACCGAGATGGTCAGCAACGTCAACTCCAGCTACGACGCTGCCGTCGTCGAGGTGCAGAATCGCTCGCTGCACAGCCTCGAGTTCGACGCCAACTACACGTGGTCTCACGCTCTCGATTTCGCCCAGAATGCTGATGCCACCGGCGCTACCAATGCCTGGTACGACCCGTACAGCAATGCACAGGTCAATTACGGCAACTCCTCCTGGGACATTCCCAATCGTTTTGTCGCATATGCCCTCTATAGTTTCCCGAACATGCACTCCGGCAACCTGCTGCACTGGGTCGCCAACGACTGGAGCCTCGATGACAGCTTCCAGATCCAGAACGGCCTGCCCTACACTGCCGGCCTCAGCGGCAGCAACTCCAAGAGCGCCAAAGGATCCGATTGGAATGGCGCCGGCGGCCTCGCCATCATCCCCGGCTACTTCGGCTACGACACCTACCGCTATCCGCGCCACATCGTCGATGACGCCCGTCTGCAAAAGAACGTCAACTTCGAGCACGGCTATCAGCTCCAGTTGATTGCCAATGCGTTCAACATTGCCAACCACCAGAACGTTGATGGCATCGGCACCACCTCTTACAAGCTGGCGTCCAGCGGCTCTCTTTCCGGCACCCTTACTTATCAGGGACAGGGCTCCGCGAACCCCTCCAACAACACCTTCGGCATCGTCACCAGCTCGAACAACAGCGGCTTCCTCTATACACCGCGGGAAATCGAAATCACTGCCCGCTTCGCGTTCTAACGTACAGTTCGTACCTCACGACGCGGCGGCCTCGGTCGCCGCGTTTTGTTTTTCCGCGAACTCTCGATTGCCGCCGCATGACACAGAAGAGTGATTGCCCGCATTACGGGGGAGAATTACCTTGGTACCAGAATTTTCAGGGTTTCCTGTTGAAAACGCAGTGGAAACCCGGCTACTGTGATTCTTTCCAGCAATCTTTGGTGCCCTTGGTAACTTATCTGCTCCCCCGAGGTGTATTTATGCTGTGCCCGAAGTGTCAGTCCAGCGCAATCTCAACCATTCCGGCAGAGATCCGTCTCTACCGCAACACCCCTCGCACGCTGAGCCATCCACCCATGACGCCTTCGCCGGACGTCCAGGTGTGTCTGGATTGCGGCTGGTCCGAGTTCTCCATCCCAAGATCCTGGCTCTCGGCAGGCTGGCTGCGCCCCTTGCGCCCGCAAGCCGTACCGAGCGCACCGCAGATTGCTCATCCGAAGATTGCCATCGCCAGCTAGCCGCTGGCGTTTTGCTTTAGGGGCGAATACAGAAGACTCGCAAGGGTGACCGCCAAGCCGCGCCGCAAAACTTCGCAAGCACAAAGGCCTCCAGCCAAAGCTGGAGGCCTTTGTGCATTCATAGCCGGATGCCGTTGATCAAATGCACCGAGCTTGCCACCGTAAGATTCAGAGCGGAACTTTCTCAAGCGGAGCAATGAATCCAATCCCCGGAACATTCAACTTGTGCAGTCCCTTATCGCTTGTGATAAACAAATCCACACCAAAATGCGACGCGCACGCCAGTTGAATAGCGTCCGCGTTGCGGAGCGTGTGGGTAGCACGCAGCGAAGCATAGCGCCAGGCAATCGAAGGATCGAAGCTGATCACCTGCGTGGTGGAACGAATGGCGCGATCATACTGCTCTATGAGTGAGGTTTGGCCCAGTTTGGTCGGCCGCACCAGAACCTCGCCCAGAGTCATGGCAGAGGTCACGATGCGGTCGCCGCGCTCCAACATGCGCTTGCGGATTTCAAGCATCCGGCTACGATTTGGCTCGATCCCTTCGAACATGTAGATAAATACATTCGTGTCGAAGAATACCTTGCTCAAAGGTCTTCCCTCCGCAGGTTCTCGACATACTCATCCGCGTGCTCGTCGGCCCATATGTGTTTTCCTGATCCAATCAGGCGAATGAGAGGATCGTCATCGTAGTTGATTAGCGCATTCAGAGCCTCTTTGCTCCACACTTCGTACCAGTCCAGCAACTGCCAATATTTCTCCGGAATCTCCTCACGTTTGGGCACGATCTTGGAGGGCTTGCGCCGCAGGACTCTCGCTGGATGGGTAAGATCGCCAGGACGGAAAAGGCGGAGATTACCTCCCGGGGTCGTCTCGTAGAGCATCCGATATTTGCCCGAAGACGGCGGCAAATTAGAAATGCAATGTTGATTGAGGTGTGCATTGAGTGAGTTCGGGTCGACCCCTCCCACCAATCCCACCTCTTCCATTTTTCTCCTGATTTCATCTTTCTTGAAATCGGCTCTCAAAGAATACTGTTGGTGCAGCAGTGCTGTGGCGATCCAGACTCGGTCTGCGATGAGGAGGTCTTGCGATAAAGATGTATGCATTGGATCTTCCGATTTAATTAATAAAAACATATATAACATGTACTGTCAAGATCTCAAAGAAAAAGCCCCCAGCCGAAGCCGGAGGCCTTTCGTTTTTTGCGCCGAAGGCGCGGTTCGCCGAGCGCGAAGCTCAGTACATGCCGTCCATGCCGCCGCCGTGGCCGCCCGCCGGAGCAGCAGCCTTAGGCTCAGGCAGTTCGACCACCAGGGCCTCGGTGGTCAGCAGCAGGGCCGCGATCGAAGCCGCATTCTGCAGCGCTGTACGGGTCACCTTGGTCGGGTCGATGACGCCGGCCTTCACCAGGTCCTCGAAGCTGCCGGAGAGCGCGTTGTAGCCGTAGTGCGCTTCCTTCGACTCCAGAACCTTCGCCACCACCACCGCACCCTCTTCGCCGGCATTGGCGACGATCTGGCGCAGCGGCTCTTCCAGCGCGCGAAGCACGATCTGAGCGCCGATCTTCTCGTCGCCCGAAAGGCTGTCCACCAGCTTCGCGACCGCTGGAACCGCACGCACCAGGGCCACGCCGCCGCCCGGAACGATGCCTTCCTCCACAGCAGCGCGTGTCGCATGCAGCGCGTCTTCCACGCGAGCCTTCTTCTCCTTGAGCTCGGTCTCGGTCGCCGCGCCCACCTTGATGATGGCCACGCCGCCGACGAGCTTCGCCAGCCGCTCCTGAAGCTTCTCGCGGTCGTAGTCGGAGGTAGTCTTCTCGATCTGCGAACGGATCTCCTTCACCCGGCCTTCGATCTCGCTGGCCTTGCCCGCGCCGTCGACGATGGTCGTGTTGTCCTTGTCGATGGTCACGCGCTTCGCCTTGCCCAGGTCCTCGAGCT
>JASHVE010000261.1 GCA_030039675.1 Acidobacteriaceae bacterium
TTCCTTCACCTGTGAACCCCTCAACGAAAAGGAGATATGACCATGGGCAATCTATCGACGGCGGAAGAGATTGAACTCGAGATCAGCGACGTCTCTGGACAGAAGGTGTTTTCGGTGGCGAACGCACCGGTCGCAAACACCGTGGGCGAACTCATACAGGAGGTTCTTGGCAAAATGGGGCTGCCTCGGCATGACGCCGGCGGAGCGCCTTTGAGTTATCAGGCAAGGCTGGAACGGGAAGGGCGTCATCTGCACGCATCCGAACGCATCGGCGACTCCCTTGAAAATCGCGACCGGCTGACGCTACAGCCCAATATCGACGCGGGCCTGGTGTAACCCTGCAAGGGAGGCATCGATGCCACTCAGCTTTCCGTACCGCTTCGCCATCGTCATGTACAACGAGAACCAAGCCGAACTCGGGACCGTTCCAGTCGAGCGTGACTGGGAGCCTGCGTTCGAGTACGCGCAGTTCTACCATCAGCGAAGAGGAGAGCTCGCTCTTAACGGAAGCCGGGAGGCATCGGTACTTCCCCTCTGGGACGAGGCGCTTGGCGCGCCTTACTGCCGGGGTTATTGCATCGAGATCGCAGCGGCTGGCCTGAAACCGGTCGCATTCGATTTTCCCAAGGATCATTTTCGGATCTATGCCAGGATCGTGGCGTCCCTTTTCATTGAGCAGCAAAAGCTCCGCGAAGGCGAGCATTTCTCCTACAAGGTGGTGGCCTATCCGGCTCCGATGGAACGCGGAGACGGAGGCTCGCTTCAAGTCACCGAGCTTGGCGCCCCCACGCCTGTTGGTGAATCATCGCTCGAGAGCTTCTTGGCGCGGGGAAAAGCTCAAGGCGAATCAGATTCCTCCGACATGCCGCTCTTTGTTGCGCCAGAAGTTCTGGACCAGGCACGGCTACAGACACAGTCACAGAAGGGAGTCGAAACCGGCGGCATTCTTATCGGATCACTCTGGCGCGATGCAAGCAGGAGAGAGATATTTGCGGAAGTAACCGCGCAGATAGCGGCCGAGCATACATCCAGCACCAATGTGAAGCTCACGTTTACGCCCCAGACCTGGGCTGCGGCCGATGCGGCGCGCAAGCTGCGCGGACGTGGCGAGGTCTATCTTGGCTATTGGCATTCGCACCCCGTCCGCGAGTGGTGCCGAAGCAAGCAATGCACGCTCGAGGCGCAAAAGATTTGCCGATTCGCCAAAGACTTCTTTTCACCCGACGATGAAGCGGTGATGCGAGCGGCGTTTCCGCGAGCCTGGTGCGTGGGTCTCGTCGCAAACGACACCGCTTTTACCGACCTCACGTTCAGCATGTTCGGGAACCGCGAAGGCACGATGCAGCCGCGGGGCTTTTTCATTCTTGGAGAGACAAACCATGGCGCGTAGAGCGGCAGAACACACGACCACCTTCGAGGTGGTTCTCGCGGACCTTATTGCCACTGCAGGCCCTCAGTCCCTCGAGGACCGAAAGGCGGCCTTGAAACGCCTTCGCGAAAGCGGCACACAGGACGAGACGGCCATCGACGGCATGCTTCTGGAGCGAATCTCGCAGATGCACGAGATCATCGAGTCCATCGAATCGGAACAAGCCAGACTGCGCGAGATCGTTGGAAACCTCACCACGCCTCCTTACTTCCCCGCAGTCTATCTCGCTCCGGCGATCACATCCCGATTGAAGGGCGCAGTCGTCCAGACAGAGAACGACCGCCGCATCGTTCAGTTAGGATCGGAGGTCAGTGCGGATCAGTTTCTGCCTGGCGACGAGGTTCTGCTTTCGCACGAGCGCAATTGTCTGATCGCCAGATCGGAAAGCCCCAGTTTCCTGACCGGCGAAGTTGCCGGTTACAGTCGAGGCCTGGGCGACGGCCGGATGGTACTCAGCTCCCGCGACGAGGAGATCGTAGTGCTGCCAAAGGCGGCGTTGGCATCGACTCGGCTGAAATCCGGTGACAGAATTCGTTTTCACAGAAGCGCCGGCCTGGCATTCGAGAGAATCGAGGCGTCGAAAGGCGATGAGTACTCCATGGAAACGACCCCGGCAGACACATTCGAGGAAATCGGGGGCCTGGACCAGGAGATCGAGGCACTGAAGCGGACGCTGACGCTGCACAATTTCCATAGCCAGACGGCCGCAAAATATCGCCTCCCACGCAAGCGCTCCGTATTGATGGAAGGACCGCCTGGCAACGGCAAGACGAAGATGGCGCGGGCGGTGTGCAACTGGCTTGCCGCCCAGTCGCCGACCGGTCGCTCGCGATTTATCAATGTGAAGCCCGGCGGGCTCAACTCCGTTTGGTTCGGCGCGACAGAGCAACGGTACCGCGAGATCTTCCGCGCGGCCCGGGAAATGGCCGATGCCGATCCTACGGTGCCCGTGGTGATGTTTTGGGACGAGGTGGATGCCATCGGCGGCCATCGAGGTGAGTCGGCACATCACATCGACGACCGGATGCTAAATGCATTTATGGCTGAGCTGAGCGGTCTCGAAGACCGCGGCAACATGGTGATCCTTGCCGCGACCAACCGGATGGCCTCGATTGACCCCGCGTTGCTGCGCCCCGGCAGGCTTGGCGATCTAGTGCTGCATTTCCCCCGGCCAGGCAGCAAAGCGGCGCGTTCCATTCTTGCACGTTATCTACCGGAGGACATTCCCTATGCAGCCAATGGCGAAGGCCCCGCTTTCGCCCGCGAGGCATTGCTCGATCTGGCCATTGGCCAGCTCTTCGCTGCGTCGCGCGAGTCCGAACTCGCCGACCTCATGCTGCGCGATGGCAAACATCGTGTGGTGCGAGCAGCCGATCTGGTCAGTGGCGCTCAATTAGCAGCGCTGGCTCAGTCCGCGATCGAGCGCGCTTGCATCCGCGAGGCAGAGGGCGGCCCGCACGGGTTGTGCGCTGCCGACATCGCCGCCGCCGTCGCCGGCTTCTGCCATACCGCTCCTCGTGCTCTGACGGCTCGCAACGCGCGGAACTACCTGCATGACCTGCCCCAGGATGTGGACGTCGTCCGCGTCGACCTCATCGCGCGGAAGGCAAATCAACCGCACCGCTACCGTGTCGAGGCGGCCTGACATGATCGAGCCATCCGGCATTCGCATCGATGTTTGCGCCCTCCCTAAGCTGTGCGGCGCCGATATCGAGCTGGGAAATTTTCTGCGCGGCGTCGAGCGTCCCGGCGGAACAGGGTTCGAAGCCTCCCATGCGCTGCTTGAACAGATTCATGGGTACCCCAAGAACTCCACCGGCTACTGTGCGACCTTGCTGCCGCTTACGTACTCACTCACTCGCGCAGAATCCGGTAACCGGCCAAACGGGCGCGCAAATTGCGCTCCCAGCACCATCGATCCGCAGAATGTCGAGCGGCGCTTTCTCGCCTCGAACGCCGGTGCGGCCTACATTGACCTCGATCACGTCGAGCTCTGCGTGCCGGAGGTGCTCAGCGCCTACGATCACGTGGCCGCCTGGCACGCAATGTTGCGTATCGCGGGTGAAGCCCTAGCCCGTGCGAATGCAAGCCGCGACCCGAACTACCGCATCGAGGTCCTGGTGAACAATAGCGATGGTCTGGGGAAATCGTCCTATGGCAGTCATCTCAATTTCTTGATCAGCCGACGCGCCTACGACAACATCTTCTGGCGCAAGGCGCATTACCTCCAGTTTCTCGCGTCCTTCCAAGTCTCGGCGATCCTTTTGAGCGGCCAAGGCAAGGTGGGATCGGAGAATGGCACGCCTCCGGTGCGCTACCAGATCAGCCAGCGCGCGGATTTCTTTGAGGTTCTGCTCGGCCTGCAGACCACCTATTGCCGGCCCATCGTGAATTCCAGGGATGAATCGCTCTGCGGACCGTCTCGCGGCGACCCCAACGACGCCGCAAGGCTTCACGTGATCTTCTTCGACAGCGCTCTGGCGCACGGTTCCGCGTTACTGCGCGTAGGTCCCATGCAATTGATCCTTACGCTGATTGAACTCGACCTGGTCAATGCGCGCCGCATCCTGGAAGACCCGCTGGAGGCGCTCTGCGCATACAGTCGAGATCCGGCGCTGCGAGCCAAAGGCCGCCTCATCGGCGGGGAGTCCATAACCGCTCTTGAGTTGCAGAGCGCGTATCTCGAGGACGTTGAGCGCTATGCCGCACGCGGCGTCTTCGAAGGGCTGGTCCCGCGCGCGAATGAGATCATCCGCTTCTGGGAAGATACCCTTGAGAAGATGGCCGGGGGCGACCTTATGTCCCTGGCGCCGCGCCTGGACTGGGTGAGAAAACTCGCCGCCATCGAAAGGGCCCTGGAGCAATGTTCGAAGCGCGATTGGCAATCGCCGGAGACAAAGGTGATTGACCACATGTACTCGAGTCTGAGCGACCAGGGACTGTACAGGGCCTACGAGGCGGGCGGCATGATGGAGCAACTGGTTTCAGATGAAGAAGTCGCGCGCTTCACGACCGATCCTCCGCCGGACACGCGCGCGTGGACCAGGGCTATGTTGCTGCGGCGCGCCTGCGAGGAGGGCGTTGAAGTGCACGCGGTGGACTGGGACAGGATCACCTTCAGAGTGCGCGGGCGAAATGGCTGGCCCACATATCGGACCGTTCTCTTGGAAGACCCTCTCGGGTTCACCGAGAAAGCAGCCAAACCGCTCTTCGATCGCAGTGGTGGCTTCGCCGACTTGATCGACGGGCTCGAATCGCTGGGACGCGACAATTCAAAGCGTCTGTCAACGTTTGCGACAGGCAAGGTGACCTAAAGGAGATACGCATATGCCCCTTCTTCAAAGACGGATTGATGAGCAGTATCAGCAGCCGAACGGCGGTCCCGATTCAAATGCCCATGCAGGTTTGCAGCAAGCGCGATCGGAAGCGGACCGCTTGCTTGCCGCTGGCGACGAAGCGATTCGCAAAGCGCTCTCGGGCGGTAATTCGGAAGCGTTCCTTCGCTCTGCGATGCAGGAAGGCGGCCAGTAGAACGATGGAGCGCACCGCCCACGCCGAAGCGGGACAAATTGGCCGCGCGACACGATGCGCGTCTTATCGATTGATCGCCTGCTCGTCCGCCGGGCTTTGCCGATAAGCCAGCCGTACGCCCCTGCGGCGATGGGTTTGAATGAGGTTGCGGCTATATCCCGCCGCCCTCAGCAAGTCCTTGAGCCGGTGAATCAGATTGTTGACAAACCGCTGCGGGTAGGTCCGCCCTGAGGACCCGCCGAGGTAGTCGAGGATCTCCTTTCGGGTCCGCCAACCGACCAAAGGGTCCTGGTGATCCGGATTCTTTCGGCCCGACGCGATAAACAGGAATACCTCAGCCAGTTGGGGCGGAAGCTTGAACCTGCGCCCGCCGTCTAACGCGACTTCGACTGACCCGTTCGAGAGCTTGTGAATATCGATCGCGTGAACAATAGGTTCCGCGCCAGGCGGAATCCCGCGGTATCCATCCAGCGTGCGCGACGCGCACGCCGCTCGAAACGAGTCGATCTCCTGCTCCAGTTGCTCTATCCGATCGATGAGTCTTTCCAGAGTTCCAATCATCTGGCGGAGTTCCCGCCTCCAATAGTCGCAAGTCGCAGCAATGTTG
This sequence comes from Acidobacteriaceae bacterium, assembly GCA_030039675.1. Lineage (GTDB taxonomy): Bacteria > Acidobacteriota > Terriglobia > Terriglobales > Acidobacteriaceae > Telmatobacter. The sequence continues at coordinate 5,568 of JASHVE010000261.1, forward strand.
ACCCGCGACTGTCCCCCATCCTTTTCCCTGTCCATCGGCCACCCCTGAAGGCCGCGGATCACGCACCATCACGAGCGGCCTCAGGCCAGGCAATGTGCGCGCAAGTAACCAGAGAGGCAAATACTTGAAATGAGACGAGATCGGCTTGACAACCCCTGGTGTCGGGTTGAGTTTTCGTGTTGAGTTTGAAGGGCTGCGCAGTGGTGTTCCGGAAGATTTTAAAGTGACGGCGGGGCAGTTCGAAGAAAGCCGTGCAACTTCCCGCTGAGATGGAATCCCCGTGGCGAAATGCGCCGAACTCTGCGGCGCAGACTGCCGCATTCGGGTGAGATCCGGACCTAACCTGCCGGTTCGCGCAGTTTTCCCAACTCCGCGAACAACCGCTCGACAGCCGCATGGATCGCCGGTTCCAGGTGACTGTGAAAACAAGCGGACAGCTCGACAGTCTTTCGCGATGGAAGGCTTAGCAGCTTTTCTAAACCCGCCTCGACTCGAGCTACCGCCTCGTAGGTGTCGCGGCTGCCGAACAGCAGCCGGTTTTGGAGTAAATCCCGCACTTCAGCCCAAAGCCTTTTTAAAGTGTTGCGTTCAGGGGCCGTCAGACGGCGTCCTTCCACCAACGGCTTCAGCGCCTCCTCGCAGGCGTGAATGGCCTCGTCCGCGTGCATGATCTTTCTCAGGCAGTCCGTTTTCAAGAGGCCAGGTTCGGCAGCCTCGTAATTGGACGAACCATAAGCCGCGGCAAGCCCGTATTCCTGAAAAACCTCGTTTAGGTCGTCACGGGTCAGAAGATCTAATCGGAAGAAGAAAAAATTGACGAGTGTGCTAAGCACGGATCGAAGTTCGCGGACATTCCCAGGCCAGCGATGCTTGCAAAGATCGTCCACAATCTCCTTTGGCAGCCCGGTATTAGTGTGAGAGATCTTGGCCCATAGCTCCTGCGCGATCACGCGGATGTCCTCCGGATGATCGCGCAGCACCGGCGTGAGAATGACAAAATTGCGAAGACGGTAATAGAGATCGGCGCGGAATTTGCCCGACTGCACCAGTCCCCACAGGCTGCGGTTGGTTGCGGCAATGATGCGTGCGGAAATCTTGAAGGCGTGCGTCCCGCCTACACGTAGAACCTCCCGGTCGTGGAGGGCGTGCAGGATCTTAGCCTGGTGATCAAGCCGCAAGTCGCCAATCTCATCCAGAAACAGGGTTCCTCCGTTCGCCTGCTCCCATTGGCCGATTTTTCCTGTATTCAAGGCCCCGGTGAACGCGCCCTTCGCGTAGCCGAACAACTCCGCCTCGAAGAGTTCGCCCGGAATCGCCGCACAGTTGACGGTAACAAAAGGTTTGTCGGGTCGCTGGCGTTTATGGATCTCTCTGGCGACGATGCCCTTGCCCGTTCCGGTCTCGCCGACGATAAGCACCGGGTCTTCGTTTCGCGCGGCATAGAGAATGTACTGCCTGACTTTGTGGTAGTCGCTCGACTCGCCCCAATATTCCTTGGCGACGGCGCTCTCGCCCGGCAGCGGTTTCAACAATCGTGCGATGCCCGATTCGTCTGCAATCCTGCCGGCTAACGCCCCGTCCATCGACGCGCGCCTCCATGCCTCGGAAAACAGAGCATCGTTG
>JASHVE010000262.1 GCA_030039675.1 Acidobacteriaceae bacterium
CTGGTTCGGAACCCCTTGTCGCTTTCTCGGGTATAAACCCTCGGCACAGTGGGAGGGCCCGTTGTCCGCCGAGGAATTTGGCTATGCACCTGAGGTCTCTGCACGCCGCGCTTTGCCGGTGAGCCTCACGGGGATTGGGACCGACATGTTAGTCAGAACCTTTGCGCGCTCGCAGGCTGAACCCCTTCCGCTCCCTCGTCACCTCAGCAGTCTTGCCAGTCCCGCCATAAAGGGCGTTATCGAGGCAGACGCCGCTTCCGATCCGGAAACGGAGTGTCCGCCTGACGAATTTCCCACCGCCGCTGGCTGCCTGCGCGGGTTTTGTTCGGCCATGGCCATTGAAGCCTCTGCCGGCCTCGTGGTCTTCGTGCTCTGGCATTTCCGCCATCTCCTGGGATAGCCCGCCGGTGCCTCCTGCCGGCTGGCTGTCGGCCACCTGCTTGAACCTTCGGTGCCCTGCACGCATCCATTGCAACTGGGGGCCCGCTGCCCGGCCTGCGCATCGGGGGCTCGATTTGTGCGGCCAGACCTGCGATGATAGGAAGAACGCCTACAAGGCAGAATCTCACCCGGGCAGCGCCGGCGAAGGTGTTTTTTTGCGATGCGCCATGTTGCGGTCATTTACAACCCGGCCTCAGGCCAGTACTCCGCGCGCCGGAAGGCGGCGGTCGAACAGGTTCTCGATGTGCTGCGCCAGGCCGGCGTAGAAGCTGAAGCCTTTGTTACCGATACGCCGGGTAGCGCCACGGTCCATGCCCAGCAGGCCGTGCGCGAGGGCTACGACGCGATCCTCGCCTGCGGCGGCGACGGTACCGTGCACGAAATCCTGCAGAGCCTGGTTGGCACGCAGGTGGCCCTCGGCGTCATTCCCTTGGGTACTGCAAACGCGCTCGCCTCCGACCTCGGCCTCATTGCCTCTCCGGCCAAAGTCGCGCGTACTCTTCTCAACGCCGAGCGCGTGCGCATCCCCGTTGGCCGCATCCACTTCGAGAATGGCCGCGGCCCCGATTCGCGCTACTTCCTCGTTGCCGCGGGCGTCGGCGCCGACGCACTGCTCATGGCGCGCCTCGATCCCGTACTCAAGCGCCGCTTCGGCTACATCCTCTATCTCATCGAGGCCGCCCGCATCTGGGCCACAGATCCTTTTCCGCTCTTCGAAGCAGCCTTTACCGCCAACGGTCACGGTCCTGACCGCGTAGCGCACGTCTCGCAGTTGCTCGCCGTGCGCGTGCGCTCCTTCGGCGGCGCTCTGCGCGAGCTCGCTCCCGGCGCCACGCTACGCAGCCGCTCACTGCACCTGCTGGCCTTTGGAACGCGCAGCCGCTACAGCTATCTCCGCTTCCTGCTCGCCGTCCTCGCCGGCCGCCACACCTTCGCCCGCGAAATCGAGCTCGTAGAGACGGCCACCGTCGATTGCCGTCTCTGCAACGGATCGCAGCACACGCTCTACGTCGAAGCCGACGGCGAGGTCCTCGGCCATCTCCCCGCCAAAATGGAAACCGTGCCCAACGCGCTCACGCTGCTCGTCCCGCCGGGCGCCGAGCCCTAAGCGAAACGTTGAGCCGGCGTACAATGAACAACCAAAGGCTTGCTGCGGAATGACAATTCAACTCAATCCCGAGCAGGAACAAGTAGTTGGGCGAGCGCTCGAAGCTGGCCTGATTCGCGATCTCGGCGACGCGGCTGAGGTTGGACTCGCAGCCATTCGGCTAAGGCTCAACGCGCGCCGCGCAGCTCCTGCTGCGCTGGATCCCGAAGATTGGTTCCGCGAACTCGTCGCCTGGAGCGAGAGCCACACTCAGACGCCTTTGCTTCCAGACGAAGCCATCGACCGGGACTCGATCTACGGTGCAAGCGGCCTGTAAATGGCAGTCCTTCTCGACACCAACATTCTGCTGCGCCTCGCTCAACCCCACCATTCCAGTGCGCCACTGGCCGCGCAAGCGCTGCGCAGTTTGCGCGCACGCAATGAGGTGCTGCACATTACGCAGCAGAACCTGGTTGAATTTTGGGCTGTAGTAACGCGTCCGATTTCTGCGAATGGTTTGGGATTATCGACTGAGAAGGCAGTGGAAGAGATGAATGCTCTTCAAAGGCTTTTCACGTTGCTGCCGGAGCTCCCGCTTCAGGACGCATGGACGCGGCTTGTCATTGATCACCGCGTGTCAGGCAAGAATGCTCACGATGCGCGTTTGGTCGCAGCAATGATTGTGCATGGAATTGAGAGTCTTCTCACACCGAATACGCAGGACTTTCTGCGCTATCGTGAGATTCGCGTCCTTGACGTGATGCAGTTTACGTAACCCCAGCGACGGCGAAATCAGGGGCGTCCAAGAGAGCCGATCGCCCGCCCTTACCCACAAGTTGATTCGATCGAAGTGTTCCCCCGTCTCCTCTATTTCTTCAACGGCTTCCGCGCAAAGTAATACAGCGAATACGCCAGCGCCGCGAAGGCCAGCACCGATACATAATTGTTATCCAGAAACGTGTGCGGAAAATTGAAAATGTCGCCCTTGTCGGTGAGGTTCTCATAAGCCTTCAGCGCCACGCCCACCAGCCCCATCACGCCGCCTGCCGCAATCAGCCCCGACGCATAAAGCGAGCCGGAAGAGATCTCGCTGTCCACATCGGCCGTATCTTCTCCCGCCCGTTCCGCGGCCCGGTCCACCAGCCACCGCACCACGCCGCCGCAAAATATCGCCAGCGTGGTGCCGATCGAAAGATACGCGCCCACCGCAAACGGCAGCGATCGGATGCCGAGCAGCTCCACGGCGATTACCAGAAACACCCCGATCATCACCAACCCCCAGGCCAGCTTGCGCGTCAGAATGCCGTTGATCACCGTGGCCATCAGCCGCGCCTGCGGTGCCGCGGCCTTCTCGCTGCCGATGCCCTGGATCCACTGCACCTCGATCCGTCCTGTCGCCGGCGAATAGAGATACTTGCCGTCGGCCAGCTCGGCCGAGCCCAGCGCGTTCAGCACAATGTACTCGCTCTTGTGGTGCGTCGTGGTGGTCTTGTCCGCCGCTTCCACCTGGAACTGCTCCGGCAGATGCTTCGTGTCACTCTGGATCGCCACGCCCGAGTGTGGCGCCGAAAGATTCCACGGCTGCGGCGCGGCGCGAAACACCTGCAGCCCCGTATTCATCAGGTTCAGCGTAAAGCCGATCACCACTGTTGACACGACCACGCCGATCATCAACGCGACCTGCTGCTTCCAGGGCGTCGAGCCAACCAGGTAGCCGGTCTTCAGATCCTGCGACGTATCGCCGGAGTTTGAAGCGGCGATGCACACCACGCCGCCGATGGTGATGGCAAGCGCCGCAAAGGCGGGCGCCGTCCAGCCCTGCACCAGAAAGATCGCCGCCGTCGCCATGAGCGTTGCAATCGTCATGCCCGAGACCGGGCTGGCCGAACTGCCCACCAGGCCCACAATCCGCGAGCTTACCGTGACAAACAGAAAACCAAACACCACCACCAGCAGCGACGCCGCCAGATTTGCAGCCCAGCCCACAAACGCGCCGGGCACCGGCTTGAATTCCAGAAAGAAGAACATCAGTGCGACCACCAGCAGCGACCCGAGCACGACCACGCCCATCGACAGGTCGTCTTCCGTCCGGATCGGCTTCGCCGCGCCGGCAGATCCGGGGCGCATGGTGCGCAATCCCGCCGTGAGCGCATTTGCGATGGTCGGCACCGTCTTGAGCAGCGTGATGAGCCCCGCCGCAGCTACAGCGCCCGCGCCCATCGGCCGGATGTAAGTCGACCACAACTGGCTCGGTCCCATCTGCGCAATCGGAACCGTGCCCGGATACACCGGATTCGGAATTGCCTTGCCAAAAAAGTAGATCAGCGGCATCAGCACCAGCCACGAAAGCACGCCGCCTGCAAAGAGGATGCCCGCCACGCGCGGCCCGATGATGTATCCCACTCCCATATACTCCGGTGTGGCATCGGCTTTGATCGACGCGCCTTTCAAAATGTGCTGC
>JASHVE010000263.1 GCA_030039675.1 Acidobacteriaceae bacterium
GCCAGGGCAGCGGCAGTGCTGACTGCGCGTATAACTCGATGAGCGCCTTGGCATCGGAACAGAACCAATCCCTCATCCAGGCACAGTAGGCGTATCGAGAGTGAGGATCTCCCGCGATCGCTTCGGCTGCGATCATCGCGGACAGCACTGCTTTGAGAGCGCCGTGGGAGCAAGCAGGATCCAGGATCCAGGCGGCATCTCCGATGAGGAAATAGCCTGGTCCGGCGCAGCGGGGGATCATCTTCCAGGTGACGTCGCGCGATCCCCCCGCGCCTACCGGGACGCCCCGCTTCGGCGGAGGATGGCGGACGCGTTTACCATTTTTATCACCGAACAATCCCAGGTACACCCACGCGTGACAGTCTTGGCCAATCGGTGCCGTCCACTCCCACCCCATATCTAGCATTTGAAATCTAGGCAGTGGCTCTTCTTTGCGTTTGGATGCAGAGTTTCGGATCCAGCCGAATCGAGCAATGAGCGTAGGTGAGACTTGAATGCTCTCGAGATCCAGGTGGCGGCCCAACCACGACCGGTGGCCGCTTGCATCCAGAACAAACCTGGATTTGTACGGCCCATGGGTCGTGATCACGCCAGCAATGCGCCCGTTCCGTCGCATCGGGCGTATAGCTCTCGTTCCCTGGAGCACGCAGGCGCCGCAGCGGGCCGCTTCTTCCAGCAGAATCTGATGCATCTTCGAGCGATCGACGAGATAGCCTTTCCATGGCCCGCTGGGATCGAAGCCAAACGGCTGGAATTTATGCCGGCCGCGCATCTCGATCGAGTGACCGGCGTGTCTGAGGAATCCCGCACGGGTAATCTGCTTCTCCACGCCGAGGATGCGAAAGAGCCCTTCCATTGCCGGATGCAAGGTTTCGCCGGGCGCAAGCGGGCAAGTTTCGAATGGATATTCGTCAAAGACAACAACGCTGAGGCCTCGCTGCCGGCAGCTGATTGCCGCGGCAGAGCCGGCCGGGCCACCGCCCACGATTGCGACGTCAAACTTGGACGCTCCCTTTGCCACGTTATGCTATGACCACGGCTCTTGCGCCGCATGCCAACAGGATTCTTGGCGTTTGTAATTGAGCGTCGGTCACGCTGGGATCGCTTCGATTCGGTTTGGAGCGGAGGATCTTCGCCACCTTTACCCGGTAAGTGCCTGACATCGAACTCGGCCAACTGGCAGGACGTTTCTTGTAATCGGAAGAGTTGGCTTTTCTAAAACTCAAGAAGGCCAGCTTCGCGCGGTCCTGTGGTTTCGTCATTCGCAGGCGTTGGAACACCCGCGCCGTTGCCTGGGTGCGAGCCAGGTATTCTTTCAGGTCCACATCCGCAAAGGTGCTGTAAGCCAGCGTTCCCTTCCAAATCAGCTCGACATAGTCCGGATACCCGAAGGTGCTGAATTGATAGACGCCGCCTGAGCCATTTCTCCTGGGCAACGGAATCCCGTCAAATTCCACCTCATTGTCGAGAATAGGCGTCGAGCTTGGGTAATCGTGTATCGGAAACAGCCGCGTGATATCAGGAACCGCTCCTGGCCAGTAAGCGCCGAAAGCTGCGCAGATTAAGGTATCTTCAGCGTAGGGCGAGCCGAGCCCATAGTTTGCCAGGAATTGTATCCCGTTTCGGGCGTTGCCCTCCTGCTCGATGTCCTGCGCGATATCCCACCCCGGCTCGAAGAGACTTGAAGCCCGATAAGAGAGCGTAGCTTCGCGCTGGATATCGTGGTGAGAGGGAGCGTGCGAGTGGGTCGCGATCCTTCCTCGATTGATGCCCACGATCGCCGTAACGGTAACGTCTGAACCATCGAAAGCTGTTTTACGAAGCGTTTCGCGCAAACTGATGTTGCCCGGAATCCGGGATGAAGACAACGAAGACGGGCGAATCCCCATGTCGGGCCAGATCAACGTCTTCAAAGGAGGTGCCTGCTGATCCCACCATTCAACAAGATCCTGCTGCTTGACGAGCGGAAAGAAATCGGGCTGTCCCAGAATGGAATAGGCCGGTAGATTCGAACGAATCTTGCTCGAAAGGGCATCGCACTTGGCCTTGATGAATCCCTCGGCGGTCCAATCGACGAAATTTACGGCTCGATAGTGGCCACTTTTCACTACGCGGGAGATGTTGGCGCTCATGCTCTTTCGGAGAAGATTGGCCACCCTTTCCCGGCCCTTGTCGTTGGTGTCGATTACATGCCTGGCGTGCACAAACTCAGGGCTCGACCGGCCATTGGAAGCCGGCTTGAACCAAACGGTCGATCCAAGGTTTTGGTTTGGTGGCACGGGGAATCCAATGAACTTGCCGGCTCGGGTCTTCGCCGGCTCGATCAGTGGATTGTGAGGCACCGGTGTGAGCAAACCTGTGCACTCATCGAATTTGGCGAGATTGTCCTCGATGACAAAAGGAGGTTGCGTCAACTGAGCAGCGCTCCATCCTGTGGCAGTTCCCGCTCGGTGCAAGGCAAGATGGACCTTCCTGATCTTTTCGTTCCGGTGAACGACCTGGAACGCGAGATCTATGTTGTGCCCGGCGAGACACTCCGGTCCCTGAAACAGCTTGTGAATCGGCGCCCAGAACTGGCGCTTGGAATCACCCTTCGCGAATCCTGTCACAAACTCGCGGCTTCCGTGGCACTTCGCAGCAATAAATGCTCCGTACCGGACAGGCACAACATGAACCTTTCTCGTATCTTCAGAATAGGGAAAGTATCCGCGCGCTTTGGCGGCGTAGCGTGCTTTGAAATTCCCAACTCTGGCCACGCCGGTCCGCGAAAAGCATAAATCGGCATGCATTTGATGAACGGTTTGGCCAGCCGGAACATACTCGTAAGCGAATACCGCGATTGCTAATGGACCGCCGCCAGCTATCGCTCGGAGATCATCCAGGCTTCGTCGGCTGGCTGCGTAGATGCAATTCTCAATGACCACCAAATCCTCGACGGTTGGGTAGTCGGAATCCGCGATTCCACGCGGCGTGACCAGAGGCGACGCAAGGACGTGATAGAAGAGACTGCGCGCAGGATCTGACGGCTCGATGCCGCAGACGCCATCAGGGGCGAAGTCCTGCATTCCAGGCAGATCGCGATTGACAGAGACCTGCCGCTCTAAGTCTGCCAGAAGCGTTTTAGGGGTCGACTTGCTCAAATCGAGCCCCGCTTGCTTAAGGTAGCTTGCCCAAGGCTTGCGAAGATGCTCCCAAACAGACCACATCTGATCAGCGAGTGTCATGTGAGCCATAAGCGTCCGACTCCCTTCGAATTGAACATGCCAGTATGTTGGCTAAGATTTCGGGAGACCCTCAGACGTGTTGAGCTGAGCCTCCAGAAGTCTTCCTCACGTGTTGCTTTGAGGGTTGGTTCAGTTCTGCGTACAGCCAGTCGCGCGCAAAGTTCCAATCGCGCTTGACGGTTCTCACCGACACCTGCAACACGGCGGCAATTTCGTCCTCAGTCATTCCTGCGAAGAATCGCATCTCCACAACCTTGCTAAGCCGGTCATCGTGCGTCGCCAGCCGATCCAGGGCGCGGTTCAATTCGAGGATGGCTTCGGCCTGGCGCCAATCGTAGACAAGCCCCTCATCGAGTGAGACCTTCAAGTACCGGCCTCCGCGCTTCTCTGCGCAATGGGCCCGCGCGTGATCAGTGAGAATGTGCCTCATCACCGTCGAAGCGACTGAAAAAAACTGGGCACGGTTCTGCCACTCCAGCGTAGTGTTCCCGATAAGCCGCATCAATGCTTCATTGACCAATGCGGTCGGCTGCAGCGTGTGGTCCTTTCGCTCCGCCTGCAAGAGCCTTCGAGCTGTGCGCCTGAGCTGGTCGAATATGAGCGGAACCAACTGGTCGGCCGCGCTCGCATGGCCATCCCGCATTTCATTCAATAACCGGGTGATTTCGTTGGCTGTTGCCTCGGGCTGCATGGGAAATCTCCTTGATGGAGAGGCAGTAAGCCGGACACAGAAGAGGAACGCGTTAGTCCGAGAACCGCGTCTCCAATGCTAGAAAGCTGACCGGTGATCCGAAACGGGAAATGTCCACACCCAAAACACAGAGCACGGGGGAGGAGTTAGCTCCAGGGTAAGAACAACCTAAGCATACACAACATACATGCTTAGAAAACAGAAAAATTGAGCTTAAAAGGCCAGATCAGGTTGCAATCCCAATTCTGCGCACCACCCCCAGAGCAGACATGGTTTCCAGATTGGGAGAGAGCTGCCGACTAAAGATACCCGCCTCTGTCATCCCGCAGAAATAAGGGGCTCGAAGACCTTGAAAGCAACGCTCAAATAAGCGCGCCGACAACCATGTACCATCGAAAACGCGCAAGCGGCGTTTACGTCAGCCAGTTTGAGTTTTGGCCCGTTTCCAAAGGCCGTGCTTGATCCGGTTGCAGTCCCAAATAGCTCAGCTCGAAAAACGTCCAATCGTCTTCGGCTTTCAGGTTTCGCTGAAATGCATAAAGACGCTGAAGGATGTCCCTCAAGTTGTCAAGCCGCGCAACGGCGTCCAATTCTATGTCGCCGAACCGGTCGCCATATGCGTTTTCCGCTTCCGTGACGCCATCGGTTACCAGCAAGACGCGG
>JASHVE010000264.1 GCA_030039675.1 Acidobacteriaceae bacterium
ACGATGAGGTGCTGATCGGCTTTATGGAAGGCGACCCCGATCAGCCGATCGTCGTCGGCTCGGTCTACAACGGCGTGAATATGCCGAAGTACGACCCGGCCGGGCAGTACACGCTCTCCGGCATTCTCACACGCAGCTCAAAGGGCGGTGGTGCGGCCAACGCGAACGAGCTCCGCTTTGAAGATCTCGCCGGCAGCGAGCAGATCTACATGAATGCAGAGAAAGATTATGACCTGCATGTAGAGCATGATTGGCACACGACGGTCGGCAACGAGCAGCACGTCACCATCACGTCCAACCGGTTTGATCAGGTAGGCGGCGACTCGCACCTGCTCATCAAAGGAAAGCATCTCGAAGAGATTGACGGCGAAAACGACCTCAACGTGAAAGGCAATCAGATTGTTCAGGTAGGCGGTGACCGCAACCATGCAGTGAGCGGAAATCTGAAGGAGAGCATCGGCGCGAACTCCAATATCAACGTCACCTCCAATCTGAACGAGCAGATTGGTCAGAATTATTCGCTCACCGTCGGCCAAAAACAGGCGATCCAGGCCGGGATGAACTTCGATGTTACGGCGCCGGTGCAGATTTCTCTCAACTGCGGGCCCAATTCCATCGTGCTCAGTCCGGAGGGCATCGGATTGAACGGCGCGGCGGGGTTTATCTCGATTGGGCCCGAGGGTGTGACCATCTCTGGTGTGATGGTCATGATCAATAGCGGCGGCGCTCCCGTGACCGGTTCACCCGGAAGCGCGCAGAGCCCCGAATCACCAGGCAGCGTGACTGCGCCCACGGCGCCGACCTTCCCGGGCGACGACCCGTATTCCAAGCCAGCATCAAGCTAAGAGGAGGGATTAGTTCATGGGAATGCCCGCAGCCACCATCACCAGTGAGACCGCACATGGCGGGGTTGTCATGGTGGGCTTCCCGCAGGTCATGATCAACTTCATGCCGGCCTCACGCATTGGCGACATGCACGTGTGCCCCATGGTGACCGGCATTGTTCCGCACGTGGGTGGTCCGTTCGTTCTGGGCTCGATGACGGTGCTGGTGGGCATGATGCCGCAGTCGCGGGTCACGGATGAGCTGGTCTGTGTGGGCCCTCCGGATGTCTGTGTGATGGGCGCTGAAACTGTACTGGTTGGCGAGGCCGGCGCGGGCGGAGCGGCGGGTGCGATGGGCGGCATCTCAGCCATGGGCGCATCCGTGCCGACGCAACCGCCGGCGACGACGAGCTCGCCGCAGCCGACGGCGGAGATGCAGTCGGACGGCACCATCAAGACCTCCGCACCACCCGGCGGTCATCTGCCCGCCATTCCGCTTTCGTCGCCGGGATTTCCGACTCTGCCAGCTAGCCAGACTCCGAACTTTCAGGCAGCGCAACCAGTCACCGTCCCGCCAGCCACCACTCTTTATCGCGTCATCAGCAATCCTGCCAGCGCGGCGGGCAGTTACTGGACGCCGGATCCGCCTACGACCGAAGATGCCTGGCGGCAGGGCTGCGCGGTAGGCAGTTGGAACAGCGACGGACTGGTGGCGATTGCTCAAGTTCCGCAAGAGGGATTGAAGGCGTGGATGGGACCGGCGTCGAGTCAAGGTGATCTGCCGGGCGGCGGCACGCAGCTCTGGATTCCTCCGGGTACGTTGCAGCCGAGCGCAATCACGCAATCGCCGTGGAGCGGGCCTGCACAACAACTGCAGCAGGCGGCACAGCAGAGCTTGCAAGGCGCACAGCTCGCGGCGAATCAGGCGCAACAGGCCGCCAGCCAAGCCGAGCAGCAGGCGCAGCAAGCCACTCAGGATGCAGCGCAAGGCGCGCAGCAAGCGGCTCAACAGGCGGCGCAGCAAGCACAGCAGGCGGCCAACCAGGCACAACAGTCTGCTCAACAAGCGCAGCAACAGGCCCAGCAAGCTGCACAACAAGCGCAACAGGCCGCACAGCAAGCGCAGCAGGCAGCGGTGCAGGGGCAGCAGCAAGCCCAGCAAGCTGCGCAGCAAGCACAACAAGCCGCAGCGCAGGCGCAACAAGCGGCGAATCAAGCCCAGCAGGCAGCGAGTCAGGCGCAACAGCAGGCCCAGCAAGCTGCGCAACAGGCCACCCAGGGTTTGCCCAAGGGACTATGATGACGCGCGATGCTCCTCGAACCATTCCGCAATCGTTCGCTGAACGCTTTGCTCAAGCGTATGCCGCGTTTGTCGATGCGGTGCGGGATGCGATTGCAGCGGGCATTCCTGACCCGGCAATCGCCAACACTCCGATGTTCCTTCCCTGGCAGACGCAGGCGCTTCCGCTGCTCGAGCAGGAAAATGCGGCGATTCAGAACGGAATGGCGCGCTTCCTGATCGGTGAAGAACAAACGATCATAAGACTCGCCGCAGACACGCGGGTTCTGGGCAGGAAGCTGGATGGATTCGATTTGAACTTTGCCGGCGCAGAGCGCGGCAAGGTACTCGACCGGCTGGAGACGGCAGTTGTGGTGGCCGCAAGCCAGCTCTGCACGGCCGCGGGAGTTCCCTGATGAGGCAAGCACCCCAGAAGGGGCAAGTGTCTTCCAAAATATTGGAATGACAACTGCTCCACAGCTCGGAAAGGACGGTTGGGTCGCATCACCTATGAGCGCCAACCCCGAACAATTCGCAGGCCACGCGTCCGCTGCTCACATCGGCCGGTGGATCATTCCGGCCATTCCGTTCGGATGGACGTGGATCCCCGATTTCGGCATTCAGAAGCGGGCCGAGGGCGTGGTTCCGAGCAACGTCTATCTGCGCGAAGACCGGCTGCTGGCTGGCAACCAGCTGAATCTCTATATCCAGGCCCAGATCACCATCATGAAGAAGACGTTTCTCAATCCTGTGATCGCCGGGCCTGCGCCGCTTACCTTTCCCGGCGCGGATGAAGCCGCACTGCTGATGCTGAAACACCAGTCGATGCACCAGGTGACGGTGTTTCAGGTGCAGCACTACGTCCGCAGCGGCAACTGGATCGGCATCGCCACGCTGACGACACTCGAGTCCGAGCTGCTGAAGGTGCGTGCGGACTTCGATCAGTTCATGAAGCTTCTCCGCATCGAGCCCGAAGCAGCGTGATTTTCGTCATGGCCTTTCTGGCTTTGCAGTATCTGGAAGCCGCGAGCGCGGGCATGCATGCGCAGGTGACCGAACCACGTCGAGCGTCTGCAGAATGTCTTGCTCGTCTGCTGCATTGCGCCGGGTTCTGTTACACTTGAAAAAAGCGCAAAGAGGGGCTCAACGCGCCAAGCCGCACCCTTCAGACACGCTTCCGCATGCTAAGTTCGGGGAGTGGCTCAGCCTGGTAGAGCACCTGGTTCGGGACCAGGGGGTCGGAGGTTCAAATCCTCTCTCCCCGACCATTTAAAATCAATCCTTTACAGAATTGAAAGGCCGGTTGAGAGGCTTGGGGTTTACACTCCAGAGTTTACATTGACCTGAGCGGGAATACCAGGTGCACTGGTTGTCGGTTGAAACTCCTTCCAGACGCGCGCTGCTGCAAGGCTGACGGCGTTGGCACGCTCCTCCCACCAGGTTTTGTTGTACACGTTCTGGGTCACGTCAATCGTCGCGTGTCCCATGTTGTCGCGCGTGACTTCGGGCCGGACGCCGACACTACTCATCAGGCTCGAATGCATGGTTCGGAAACTGCGGAAATCCACGGTCCCCTTTAACCCTAGCTTTTTAACTGCCGGCTTGAGGTGACGCCGTAGCA
>JASHVE010000265.1 GCA_030039675.1 Acidobacteriaceae bacterium
TCTCCGCGGCTGCCGGCTCGGCCTGAGCATCAGTCTGCGGCATCGCAGCGAAGTAATCGAGCAGCAGACGATGCAAGAAGAAATATCCTCCGCCCACTCTGCGCAGAAACAACCGTTCGACGGCATTGTCGAGAAAGCGGATTGAGCGAAGCGGGGAGAGCTCGTTGAGCCACAGTACCGTGCGAAACACGAAGTGCCGGATCGAGAACATACCGCCAAGGATGAGTCCGGCGAACAGTGCCGCCGAAAGGCCAAGTCCCAGGCTCGATTGCGGGTTGCCGGCCGTTCTGGAAATCAGGACGAACGTGAGTCCCACGATCAGTGCCGCGGTCAACGCTGTTTTTATCGAGCGATGCGTGCCCTGGTTGGGAAGAACGCGCGTCTCCACCGCCTCGCTCGAAATGGAACTGAACAGCCCGATCACCGCGCCAATGGGAATGCCCGACAATACAAATAAGAACTCACAGACGAACAGCACAATGAACACTTCAACGAGAACTCCGAGCGCGTAGGAGAGGGAGTCAACCATTTCCCTGGGCCACGCAGAGGGTGTCTGGCCTTGCACCGTGGAGTAAATCTCAAATGCGATCGCGAACGCAATTCCGCAGGCGGCGCCGACCAGGGAACCGATGCGCGCACCTGAGATCGCTCCACGGAAGTTCCGGATGCGCCCCAAGGCGAGTGCTTCGGTCGGCCGAAGCTTCAAGAGGATGGTCGGTATACCGAACGTCAGTCCATAGAACAGGCCATAAAACAGTACCAAGATGAGTTTCGAGCTGTGCATCGTCCCGTCGAAGATCTGGATGGCCACAACCGATGCATCCGCAGCAAGCCCGATAACAGCAATCGTCCCGATTCTGCCAATCCATTTCAACGGCGCAGTGGGCAGGAAGCTCTCGTCGAGATCTTCAAGATAGAAGATCGTCTGATTTGTTCGCTTAAGGACGGATGCCAACCATCGTAGCCACGCGATCACGCGCTCCGGAGGATAGAGAGCCGTCGCCGGCCGCCGCTCCAGCATTGCCTCAACAAAATGGGTGAATAGCTGTGTCCGCTGATAATCGAGCGAACTGCAGGCGATTCGATCCACTGCGGCGCCCCGGTAAGCCAGCGTGGCCACCCAGAGCATTAAGGGTGTCTCCAGCAACTCGGCGAGAGATGAATCGGTCTCGACCGAATTGCGCAGCGACCGCAGTGGCTCGCCCACGCGGTCGAGATAACGCACTACGTCGTCCCGCGTCAGCGGCTGCACCACTACGGCATTGCGCAGGCGAAGCTTAACACCGAGGCTCTCATAATCGGCGGTGCGGCTGCACACGGCAATCGGCATCAGCCCGTGCCCTCGGCGAAAGTCGTTAATGGCCTCAACGCAAGCGGGGCGCACTTCCACATTCACTTCGTCGAGACCGTCAAGCAGCGGGATGACCTCGTCGTTGGCAATCCACTGCTGGGCCAGGCGTTGTGGTACGTCTGCCCGCTCGTTCATCTCTGACACCAGCCACCGGTCCAGGGGCTGCCGCCGCACCGCCCAGGACGACAGATTGAATACCATCGGGATGCCGGCAGCCGGGTCCTCTTCCGCGCGGTCAAGCATGTCGCTCGCCAGTTCGAGCAAGAGTGTGGTCTTGCCCGTGCCGGGAGCCCCTAGGATAAGGAGTGCCTGGGCGTGGTCCTCAAAAACTTTGGCGATGGAGACTCCCGAGGGCACGGCATATTCGGGCCGGCCCGGTACTCGCACGACGGTCTTCAGCGGCTGATGTACAGCATCAGGGTTTGCCAGCAAACCCAGCTCAAGCCTCGCCACCTGGTAGAGCGATTGTTTTAGAACACCGTCGATCCAGTCCAGCCGAACTCTCTGGATAGTGTGCCGCCGATTGCGGTATTGCCAATGCCTCGAGACCCTGGCGGAGTCCGGCGCATCGAGTGATGCAGGATAACTTTGCGGCACGAGCGTGGGCAGCGCGATCAGCTTCCTCATGGGCTGCTTCTCTGGTGACGGATCCCCGTGCAGGTGCCTGCAGAAGCCCACGTACCCATCTTCAGTATCGATCACATAGTGGTGCAAACCACGTATCGGGAGCGGGACGCTGGTAAGCCTTGCGCCTTCGAGCAGCAACGGAATAAAGCGTTGCACCTCGGAGTTATCGAAGTAAAGGATGTTGTATATCAGCTTGGCTTCCCAAAGCACGCCCCTGCCGATGCCCGGTTCCTCGCGCCGCTCCACGCGCCGCAGATAGGTTTCCGTGCAAACCATGGCCACAAAATCCGCCTCGCGGATCTCGCGATCCATCCACATCGGCCAGCCGTCCGGGGAAGGCGGATCGAACTGGTCGATCCTCGCGTCAATGCCGTCTTCGCGCAGACGGTTGGCCAGCACCAGGATGCGATCCTCATGCGCACGCGAGTCGTGACTGTAACTGATGAACAGTCGCGGAGGCTTGCTTAGCAGTGATGGTGCGGCCATTGCTTGGAGTATAGACCGGAGCCATGCGCTATGATAGACCGCTTACCGAGGCGGCGCACCGCGGTGCTAATTCTCCCCTGCCGACGGATTCGGCGGATACAACGGCGGGGTCACTTGCAACGGCGTCGTGCGCGCCGGATGCGCAATGCCGAAAGTGGCGCGGCAATCTACGGGCTCCTTTTTTCCATTTTTTTTTTGCGGGGGATCGTATACTGCACTGGTTCAGATCAGCGCCGTTTGAAGAGGAGAGTCATGGGCTCAGAGTGCGTATCTGGCCTTGTCTCGCTGGTCATTGCCGTGAGCGGACACAAGGATCTGTATCAAGAGGACAGCGA
>JASHVE010000266.1 GCA_030039675.1 Acidobacteriaceae bacterium
TCTCTTCGGCCTCGGGCTTGAGGCCGATTACCATTCCGTAGCGAGTCATGCGGACTCCTGAGCAAAACAATTTGAACCCATCATCATAGCGACTCCGGCATCGTGGTTTCCCCGGCACCCACATTTGGTGCTTATGGACCCGGCAGGGGTCAGGAGTGCGGCTTTGGCAGACCCTGTGCGCCAGGAATCTTGCATGCCGCGTAACCGCGCTGCTGGTATGGGCACTCCATACCGGCGGGCGCGGGGCCGTGAATCACGGTCCAGGTGACCGGATATTCGTGGGCCAGGCGCGTGAAATCCTGCGCGTTGAAATGATTCAGCCCGTACGTCGCATTGCTCATCTGCTTCCACTCCTTGGCGAGCCGGGGAAAGATAGCGACCACCCCGCCGTCTTTGTAATAGTCGGCCAGCGCTGCGCGGCCGCTCACGGCGCGGAATCCGTGCACATCAACCTCAGGCTCCTTGAAGTAGCGGGAGTCTACGGCGAAGATTGCGTTCTGTGGGGTGTTTTGCCGAATCCAGAGAAGCGTGTTGATCCACGCATTGGGGCTGGTAGCAGAGCTGGGCCACTCCATGTGCGGGCTGAAGGGATAGGTCGCGCGATCAACCCAGAACATGCCTGCGGCAAGTGTAATGCAGAGCGTGGGCGTAACCCAGAAACGGTCTTCGGCAAGATATTCGCCGAGCACACCTGCCAGAAAGAGCACGAAGACGAAGGTGATGAGGTGAAAGCAACGCAACGGCTGGAGACGGGCATACATGTCCAACTTGTGCGTGCTGGCGACGACTGCGCCGGCGAGAATGGAGACTACGCCGAAAGGAAGTAGTGCGAAGCTGAGCCGCGCGAACTCTGGCGTTGTGCCGCGCAGTCTGCCGCGTGCAAACCAGGCGAGAAAGGCCAGTGGCGCCAGCAGACCCAGCCAGTCGTACCAGGTCCAGGTGGTAAGAAAGTAGAAGTCGCGCGCGTAGAGCGCCTCGCGGTAGGGCCCCTGGGCGGGCCCGAGCGCGAAGCTGGCAGGTAATGCAGCGCCCCGCACTGGGATGGATCGCTGCATGCGCGGGAATCGGTCAGCCATCCAGAGAACCATGCCGAGAAAGATAAGATAAGCGGCCATCTGCGGATGGATGGCCGCGGTGAGCAGCGTAAGTATGCCGGCAGCGATGTAGCGCCGCAACACAAAGAGGATGAGCGCGAAGAGTGTGAGGGGCGTTGAGAAGGAGCGCGCAGTGAGATAGGGGTCCATCAGCAGCAGGCCGGTGTTGGTGGCCGGCATGGTGAAGACGGCGGCGATGACCAGCACCGAACACCACCGCGCCCGCGAGGAATCGAAGCTGACGGCGGCCAACATCCAGCATGCTACGAGGGTGAGAAAGATGGTGGCGACGTACCAGAGAAAGACCGTCCAGTCCATGGAAAGGTGCAAGAGACGCGCCGTCCCGGCCAGGATGGGCGCGAAGAGCGAGAGACGCTGGTGCGACGTGAAGAACTCGGTCGCGTAGGGATAGAGCGCCGGGTGCAGAAGCTTGCGCGCGGCCGGGATGTATATCTCTCCATCCTCAACGCCCAGGTGGTAGCCGTGCAAGGCTACGGCGGCAAGAGTAAGCAGTCCAAGCCGGAAAAGCGGCAGGTGGAACTCCGGCGTTTTCTCTATGGAATTCGATTCCAAGGCAGGCACCCAGGCGTGCGAAGGCGGATCCGGTTCAGCGTCCCGCTCTAATACCTCTGCCATGATAGCGGAGAACGGTGCGGCGGCAACGTGAGAAAGAGACGGGCTGAAGCGAATGGCAACGACGGTCGAGACGCGAAAAGCAAGCGGACTCAGCCAACCTGATCGGCACGAGGCATGGAAAGCGCGACCTGGTGGCGGGTCCCATGATGCGGGCTCGACCTGGGGAACATCCGGGCCAGCCAGGGCAGCCGGACGTAGAGCATGACCGTGAGCACGATGCTGCACACCACCAGCAGGGCCATGATGCGCGGCTCGCGATAGAGCTTTTCGGGATTCTGCACCGGGCTGTCTTCGACGAATGAGAGCTTGAAGTAGTCCGCCATGAGCAGGGCAACGAACGGAAAGGAGAAGACCATCTCCATGCGGTAGCGCATAATGAACGCGCCGAAGAAGAGCATCGCCGCGGCTGCATAGAAAAGCACTGACACGAGCAGCGATTGCTCGGTATAGAACGCGAAGGAGCGGCGGTATTTTACGGCGGAGTCGCGACCGATCTGGCGGTACTCACTGAACCGCTTAAGCGCCATGAAGTAGGCGCCGAGCATCCAGTACGCGATCAGGAGCGAGACGGGCGGGAGCACCGCGGAGGTGACGATATACCAGCCTACGCAGAACCGGATCGGGTTGTTGATGGATTCGGAAACGACGTCGATATAAGGGATGTCTTTGGTGCGGATGGGCGGAATGTTGTAGAGGCAGCCCATTACCCAGAGGCCGAGCACGCTGAAAAACAACGGCTTAGAGACAGCGAGCGCGAGCGCAAAACCAGCGGCGGCGGTGACCAGCCACTGCGCATAGGCCGCGGGAATGCTGACGCTGAAGCAGGCTGCGGGGCGCGTGCGCTTGGTGGGGTGCAGGCGATCGAAGGGCGCGTCGAGCAGTTCATTCAGCACGTAATTGCTGCTGGCTACGGCGATGACTGCGGCCAAGCCGAGGAGCGCGCGGACCAGCAATGCACTATCCAGCGCCACGCCGGCAAGGCTGACGGCGATTACGATGCCGGGAATCACGAAGATCTGTTTGACCGAGTGATCGAGGCGAAAAAGATGGAGGTGGGCGGCTACGCGATTTTTCGGTGCTTTGATGGGAGGAGTAATGGTTGTGAGGCTCATTGAGTCTTCTCGGCCTTTGAGATTTTCAGAACGGCCATTCGTTTCCGTTGCCTGGCGCAGAGGAGACGTGCGATTCCTGTGCCTTTCAAAAAATGTGCCTCTGGCAGCGCACTACCTAATTCCAAGAGAGCGCCGGGGCAATTTCCTTCGTATTCATTTTCTATGACGTTGAAATAGCTCCAGAGGAGTAGCCGCAGCCAATGTTTTTTGTTACTTATGGCAATTTGGCCGGCGAGCATGGACGCATGCGACGCCCCACTGAAAAAGATCTGTAAGATCTCTGGTCAAATTGTAAACTCAGCGTTTGACGGCATCGTCTAAAGACTAAGATTCAAGAATGGCGCAGACGGAAGGCTCGTCGAAGCCTTAAAATAGCGGACCCCCACATGAAACTGGTATTGCAAATGTTTCCTTTGGTTCTGATGCTCGCCGGCATAATCCTCTTGTTTGAGCGACCCGCTTACGCTTACGCCGACCCCGGAACCGGTCTGCTGGCCGTGCAAGCTGTGGGTTCTGCACTCGTGGCAGGAGGATGGTACCTGCGCAAAAAGATCTATTCTCTGTTCCACCGTAACCAGTCGCCCGAGCAGGAACAGCCGAAGCTTGCCGTGGAAGAGAGCGAGGGTCCATCCCTCCGGTGACGCCTCCAGAAAGCTTCTCCTTTGCACGGCCTGGGTTGGAGCCC
>JASHVE010000267.1 GCA_030039675.1 Acidobacteriaceae bacterium
ACGGCCAGCGCCAGCGCTGACGAGTCGGGCGAAGGGAGCAATGTGGGCTACTCGGCGCTGCCGGCCTCCTACCCAAACGGCGAGTTCTACCAGCAGTTTGGGATTGGGCTCTCGTAATCGATCACATCCACAAGCCGCGAATGCGTAGCGGAAATGGGTATGCACAGGCAGCTTCCATTCCGATAGC
Organism: Acidobacteriaceae bacterium; assembly: GCA_030039675.1. Taxonomy (GTDB): domain Bacteria; phylum Acidobacteriota; class Terriglobia; order Terriglobales; family Acidobacteriaceae; genus Telmatobacter. The sequence continues at coordinate 188 of JASHVE010000267.1, forward strand.
ACCTTCACCATCGAGGGTCTTCGGAATGGAAGCCGGCTTTGTTGATTGAAATGCACTCGGCCGGATGTCAATTGAAGAGCAGAGTCATGCATAACGGGGTTGCGGTCGCATGGTCGGCCATGTTGCTCATGCTGCTATTGAATGCACGAATGACGACGGCACAGACTGCACCTGTTGTCAAGGGCGATGCGCGGGTTGACAAGTTACTTAGCCAGATGACGCTCCAGGAGAAGCTGGCGCTGATTCACGGGTCGCATGAAGACCCAGCGATCTATCAAGGCCAAGCCGGCTATCTTGCCGGAGTTCCTCGGCTGGGAATTCCGGGGCTGCGCTTTGCCGATGGGCCACCGGGAGTCCTCACGCGGCATCCGGCGCAGGCCGAAACCGCCACTATGGGTGTGGCAGCCACCTTCAGCCGCGAGACGGCCGAGGAAAATGGGTTGGTGATTGGCCGCCAGGCCCGGGCGCTGGGAATCGACGTGTCTCTGCAACCGTTTGTCAACATCGACAGAGACCTGGAGTTCAGCCGCGGTTATAACACCTTTGGCGAAGATCCTTTCCTGACCGGCGAGATGGCTGCGGCTGAGATACGCGGCATTCAGTCGCAGCATGTGATGGCGCAGGTGAAGCATTTCGTGGGCTACGACACAGAATCGACCGACGTGTGGATAGACGACCAGACGCTGCACGAGATTTACGTGGCGCCGTTCGACGCGGCCATCCAGGCCGGCGTCGCGTCGATCATGTGCTCGTACAATCGCATCAACGGAGTCTATGCCTGCGGCAACGAGGACACGCTGACCAAAATCCTGCGCGATGAGATTGGCTTCAAGGGATTCGTAACCTCCGACTGGGGCGCCACTCATGATGTGAAGTTCATCAACGCCGGGTTGGACATGGAGATGCCCGGTGAGCCGGAGCCAGGCACTGGTGGAGTTTCGTTCTTTGATTCTCAGCCCTTTTTACCTCCACCGCCGCCAGGCCCCGAGAACGGTGACATGACGGATATGTACGGAGGGCATATCCCTGAGGAGCCCATACCGCAAAGCTCCAACGCGGATGACTCCGGCGCAAACCCTGTTCCCAAGAAGATGCCCGAGGCACTTAGGGACGGCACCGTAACTGAAGACACGATCACGCGTGCGGCTGGCCGTGTGCTCTATGAGATCACCCGCTTCGGTTACCTGGATGGGCTGTCGAAGCACGAGGTCACCGCGCAGGACATTGAAGCCAACGCCAAGATCATCGAAAAGACCGGCGAGGATGCCGCAGTGCTGTTGAAGAACGAAGGCGGTGCATTGCCGTTGAGGAGCGCTGATTTGGATTCCGTGGTTCTCATCGGCCCCACCGCAAGTCAAGTAGATGCCATCGGCATCAATGGCGAACGCTCTGTAGGTTTGCCCGAACGGCAAGTCGGCCCGCTCGAGGCGATGAAGCGCATCTCGGGCAATCCGAATATTCGCTTTGCCGTAGATGATGATATGACCGGAACTCCGGTTCCTGCCAGCGCTCTGAGTTACAACACTAAGCCCGGTCTGCTGCGGATCGGCTCGGGCGCTTCGCAGATCGATGACCAACTGAACTTCACGATCGAAGGTGGCAACGCGCTGCCTCCCAATACCGGCGTAACCTGGAAGGGCTCGCTCACTGCGCCATCGGCCGGGACTTACTGGCTCTATCTTCAGGCTCTGGGCACTAACGCCAGTATCTTCTTCGATGGCAAACCGCAGGGAGGAACCGGCGCATCGCAGGGCGGTGAACACGGCGACATTCTCCAGGCCAATCAGGACAACGTCGTTCCAACCCCTGACGGTTTAGATAATGTGCGCCGCGCGGTGATGCTGACGGCAGGACCACACAAGATTGAGATCCAGACCCATCCGGATGGCTCAAATGCTCCGGTTCAGCTACGCTTCAATTGGTATACCCCCGAACAGCGCAGGGCCGATCACGAAGCCGCCATCGCCGCAGCGAAAGCTGCCAAAGCTGCAGTGGTCTTTGTGTGGACGCGAGTCGACCCTGTCTTCGGCCTGCCGGGCGAGCAGAACAAGTTGGTCGCGGAGGTTGCCTCGGTCAATCCGAACACCATCGTGGTGTTGAACACGAGTCAGCCTGTTGCCCTCCCCTGGCTGGACAAGGTGAAAGCAGTCCTGGAAATGTGGTGGCCCGGTGATGAAGGAGGATGGTCAACAGCCAATCTGCTGCTGGGCAAGGTAAGTCCTGCCGGCCGGCTTCCGGTCACCTGGGGCAGGCGCCTGGAAGATTATGCGGCAACAGACCCCGAACATCCGGAGCGCTCCTTTAAAGGCGTGGACGGCAAGACAACCTACAGTGAAGGCGTGAATGTGGGCTATCGCTGGTTCGACAAGGAGAAGATCGAACCCCTCTTCGCGTTCGGCCACGGCCTTAGTTATACCACCTTCGAATACACCGGCCTGCAAGTTGAGAAGAGTTCCGATGGCGGTCTCGATGTCACGGTCCACATCAGGAATACCGGCTCTATGGACTCAGACGAGGTGCCGCAGGTCTACCTGGGCGCACCGGGCGAAATTCCAGGCGGAGTCCAATTTCCTGTGCGGGCCCTGGCAGCGTTCGATCGCATTCACCTCTCTGCAGGCGAAGTTAAGACAGTGACATTGCATGTGGCCCCGCGCCAACTGCAATATTGGTCCACCAAAGAAGGAAGATGGGTTACAGCCAGCGGCAAGCGAACCGTGAGCGTGGGCGCTTCGTCCCGCGATCTTCGGCTGGAGCAAAGCATTGAGCATTAAGAAACAGCTTCGCTGCGCACTTGAGACTCGAACATCAACATCATGGCTGTTTCGTCGACAAGCTCTCTGACCGTGCCTGGTCCAAAACATCGAGGATATAGGCTCCCGCGCCGTATCCAACCATCGGTCTGGCTCCCGTCGGATCGCCCAGTTGTCCGGGAAAGAGTGGGCAACTCTCGGCAACATACATTTCGGGAATGATGTTGTGATCGGCCGCGGCTTTGTCGACGATGCGCTTGAGAATCGCCGCCGCCTCGTCGCTGCGCCCCAGTCGCCGATACACTTCAGCCAGACTGATATCGACGAACACAAATTCCTGGCGCTCGTACCAATACTCAAAGATTTTGGGATCTGTGTAGGTGCTGCGCACCCGCCGATAGCCGCCGGAAGCAACTTTCAGAAGCTCCATCCTATCCACCGTGCTGCGCACCACCGCAGGATCTGTGACGATTCCAAAATCGATCACCGCAAGCAGTGCGCCATCAATATCGTTCTTCACTCCTTCTTCGAGCGTTCCATGCAGCTTTCCATCGCGGATAAAGGCGGCATTGAATCCTTGCTTGAGTTGCGCAACGTGGTTCAGGACGTCGATTCGGGTAGCCTGGTCGCCCTCGCGGCGAGCGATTTCAGCGAAGTTTTGCAAGCCGACGATCGCCATCGCCGTCGAAAACGCAAAATGCTTCTTGTCCTTCTGCCGCTCCTCCCAGATGGAAGTGTCCTCGGAGACGATCAAGCCATGGTCGTATTCGTCGAGGTTCGCCAGCAGCGGCTTCACGATATAGTCCCTGGCGCTCTCGTACAGCCCGCCGCGATAGGTGGGTGTCGCAAGCAGTGTTGGGTCGTCGTATTGCCGCAGGTACTGACCCAGCGCCCATAGCGCAAGACCCCAATCGTCGAACTCAATATTCGTACTGCCTTCCATGGTGAAGAACGGTTCTTCCGAGCCGTCACCGAAATAGCGCACCACCGAGATCTGATAATCTGCGCCTCGCGTCTGTCCACGCATCTTTCCCGTGGGCTGAGCGTTGAAGTACGCCAGCAGCGCGGCGCGCGCCTCGTCCCGATGCCCCATGCGCGCCAGTGCGACCGTTGCATACGCCATGTCGCGCACCCACGGCGTGAACCACACGCCGTCGGGCAAACTGGCAACGATGAGGCCGTTGCCGTTTCTCCCCGGACGGTTGGGCTCACGGCTCTGCGCCATGCGGAGCATGACCTCGCTTTGACGCCACAGATGCCGTTCCTTCTCTCCCGCGAAATGGACGGCCGGCTTGACGCGCCAGCGCTCGAGCTCCGCAATCTCACGCTTCACCAGCGCCCGGGGCGCCAGTCCGGCCCGCCACTGGTTGAATTCTCGAACTGCCTGTTCCAACTCGCTATCGGCTTCCAGCGAAACCAGCGCCCATGCCATGCTGCTCGCCAGATACTGCTCTTCTGAACCCGCAGCCCGCTTCGGTCCCAGCGGAATAAGCAACAGGGACTCCTCGATGCCATCGAATTTCAACAGCTCAATCCCGGTGCCGAATATTTGCTCGACCCTGTGCGACCGGACCGGCCGGCTCCATTCAACTTTGAAACCACCGGACGGCGCCGTAGCTGCACCAGGCTCCCAGCAGATGATGAGAGCTGCACGGTGCAGGCC
>JASHVE010000268.1 GCA_030039675.1 Acidobacteriaceae bacterium
CCTCCAAAGTCCTCTACCATTGGGTCAGCGACTGAGAGAGAATAGCCCGGCGATAGAGAAACGGTCCCCTGATCGTTGGCGCCGATCTCCGCAACGAGCCACGCATCAAACCCACTTGGAGCGGCAGCGCCAGTACGGACTCGCATGCCGCGACCGGGCGTGGCGGCGACGCCCTCCAGAGCGTCAATCCCAACCCACTCATTTTTGTGGAAGGCGTGAATTACGCTCTCGACCTTACCGGCGTCGTTGCGCTGCGCGTCCAGCACAGCGTTCCCTACCATCTTGCCAACGAGGCCCACGATTATTCTGTTGATTGCTCGAATCTCAGCGGCTACTCCCAACTTGCGGCGGACCTCAGTGAGGAGTGGGGTTGCCTCCTGATGCTCAACCAGCCTTACACTGCGCCGGTGTGGCTGGGCGAATTCGGCAACTGCCACACGGCCGCGGCGTGCATCAGTTCACGTCCGCTGGGTTCGGGAGGGCTGTGGTTCGCCAGCTTGCGCCCGTACCTGACCAGCAACGATGTTGACCCGGGCTGGTGGGCAGTGAGCGGTACGGAAACAACGGGATCGGTGAGAACCTACGGCTCCGAAGAAACTTATGGAGTGCTGAACCCTGATTGGGTTGCGCCGGCCGTTTTCAACCAACTGCCTTTGCCTGCCTTAAGCGTTCTGGGCGCACTGCAGACGATCGCTGCACCATCCCGGGACTCCGGCGTGCAATCCCCCTATCCGCCCCTTGTCTCCATGAGACGGCCGCCGCTCGGCAGCGCCATTCACTCCGGCACCCTCAGCAACATGCTCGATGAAAATGGCATTGCTACCACCGCTTCCGTCGCCTGGAGCGCGCCGAATACCTGCGACACGCCGATTGCTGACCAGCCGGGAAACGGCATGATGAAAGGCTACCTGGACGATGACAATGCCGTCCCCAATATGGCCTCGGTGACAGGGCTCTCGGCAAGCTTCAAACGTTATCACGTTTACGTTTACTTCAGCGACGGCAACGGCAGTGCCACACGGATGGGGAACTACCGGCTCGCTTCCGTGGACGCCTTCGGCGCCGTGCGCGGCTGCGCTCGCCAACTCTCGTAGGGCAGCACCATCACCGGCGCCGATGCAGCAGACTTGTACTTTTCAGGAGGCTTCACTCAGGCGTCGGGAGGTTCCGCAGGGAACTACGTGTGGTTTGTTGGTTGCACGGGCACCAGCTTCAACCTTGCGCCGGTACATGTGGCGTCAGCCGACAGCCGGGTGCGCGTTCCTCTGAACAGCATTCAAATCGTCGCGTACGGCAACTGACTCTGAGACCTCAAAGCAACGGGAAGAAGCAATTCAAAGCAGGGTACCCGGCGTGTACGTCATCGTCATTGTGTTGCCGGTTGATATCTATCTCCTGGCTCGGATGGTTCATTGAACGGTTATTGGCTTCGCCTTAGAGCGACCACATAGCTATTGTGAGTGGTTGACCGGCCAAGGGGAGAGGTTAATTCTGCCTATAGCCGCGAGCAGTCATTCCCCGGGGATGGACCAATGGACTAAGTCCTTCGAGCGCGCCAGTCCGATCTGGTTCCATCCCCGTCCTGCATAGGTCTGGCCTTCGTCTCTGCCTGCATAAATTAAATAATAGTGACCGTCATACTTACGCCAATCGTATAGCGCAGCGGCATTGTCGATGCTTTCCATATTGAATTTCTCGCGGGGAATATCAAGCGTGTATCCCTGAGTCCATTTCAGCCAATGCGAGCCTCGTTCGAGCGTGTAGAGATAAGGAGCCTGCACATCGTATTTGTCGACAGACAGCCTGTTGTGAAGATAATCCGTGGTCAGCATGTACCATTGGCTGTTTACGTGAAGGAACTCGTAGTTTTCATGGAAGAAGCCATTGTCCTTGCCGTCCTTCATTAACAAGGCCACTATACCGTCCCCCGCATAGTGGAAGGGTCCGTCGAGCGAAGTGGAAAAAGCCATTCTCGGACGGCTGTGAATGCCGGGCGTTTGTTCCTTGTAGACGAGGTAGTAGCCGCCGTCCGCCTGAGCGAGCGCCGCATCGATGACGCGCTGATCTCTGGTCTCGGTGAGATTGAGAGCAAGCGGCTTGCGTTGCGACCAATGAACAAGATCGTCTGAAGTCTCGTAGAAGAGCTGATTCGGCTTATCGGGTTTGTCGCCCCAGGCATTGAAGGTCATGACGTACTTTCCGTAGAGAAGCTGCACGTCAGGTGAACACATGCCGATCCATCCATCTTCTTCTCCATCAAAGTTGAAGATAGGTTCCGAATAGTGCTTGAAATCCGATGTGCTGATCTCCGCAACGTGGCAGCGCACCTGTCCTCGCTCCGGATAGAAGGCAGAGAAGAAGACGTAGAACGTTCCGTCGTGGTACGCCATGGCTGCATCTTTCACTGACCAGTTGGGATAAGACAGCACTGGATTCTTCAGGTTCGCCCAGTCAATGAACGGTTTCTTCTGAGCCGAAAGCTCACTGCAGCATGCAATCACCAGGCACATAACCGGGACCAGCTTCTGCCAACGCATCGCCGTCTTCTCCCTTGGAATGATTTGAGCAGACCGCCCGCACCGGAAGATACAAGCAGTTCATAATCGCGATCAGTATAGGGACGGTAAGTCGCCGCTGTCTTTGCGGGAAGAGGCCGAAGAGTTACCTCAAACGGAAATGCATAGAGGATTGAGAAGAACTCGGGGCAGCCCATGCATGTGACCGTCTCTGTCGGTGCGTTCCAGGTAACGCTTGAAACCATTTAACCAAAAGACTAGCCGCATAGGAAAAGGTTTATGACGCGGGTCGAGTCACAGCTTCGCTCCGTTTCAGACAAAAATTGTGCGGTCCACCCGAAAGACAGCCTCGAAACCTGCCGAGCATAATTCCTCCCCAGAACCCAATCTCACGGCAAAACGGCCCCCGCTTCCCTGCCGCAGCTTGAACTTGAACAGAACAAAGCCGGAAAGAAGGAACTATGGCGAAACAGATTTTTCTGCTACGCACATTCTTGGAGTTGACGCTCCTCTTTGTGTTTGCTGTGTGCTTCTCCCGCGCTCAGGTGAACACAGGCACCATTAGCGGAACCATTAAAGACAATTCAGGGGCTTCGGTTCCCGGAGCTGGCGTGACGGTCAAGAGCGCCGAGACCGGACTGGCCCGCACCGTAGTTTCGGATTCGATTGGCAACTACGCGGTTCCCGATCTGCAAGCCGGGCACTATTCCATTACGGTCAGCCGCGCCGGATTTAAAACCACCACCTTGCCCGATGTTGAGCTTCAGGTAGCCGAGCACGCGACGATCAACGCTACGCTCGAGGTGGGAAGCGTCAACGAGCAGGTTGTGGTGACGTCGGAGGCGGTGCCACTGATGAACACTGACACCTCTTCGCTTGGCGAGGTTGTCGACACCAAGGCGGTTGCCACGATGCCACTCAACGGCCGAAGCTTTTGGCAGCTCACACAGCTCACGCCGGGCGTGAGTTATATTGACGGCGGCCAGAACCCCTCGACGGGCGGTACTGCCATTCGTGCATCGGTCGTGAATGTGAACGTGAACGGGCTCTCTCCCACCTGGACTGGATGGTATCTGGATGGAGCCGATGTGACGGAGTTCCAGGCCGGCGGTACGATCATTCAGCCGAATGTAGATGCTTTGCAGGAGTTTAAAGTGGAAGGCGGCAATATGTCCGCCGAATATGGACATACGCCGACGGTCATCAACAGCTCTTTGAAGAGCGGCACGAACTCGTTCCACGGAGGCTTCTACGACTATCTCCGCAATAACGTCTTCGATGCGGCGAACTACTTCTTCCAGCCCGCACCCGGCACGCAGCAGCGCGACGAGCCGCTGCACCGCAACCAGTTTGGCGCCAACGTTGGCGGGCCGATCGTGCGCAACAAGGCGTTCTTCTTTGTCGATCTCGAAAGCACCCTCTTCCGCCTGGCGGAAGACTTTAACAACACCGTGCCCAGCGATCTGGAACGCAGCGGCAACTTCAGCCAGGCCGCCAAGGCACCCACCGATCCTACCAACGTTGTCGGCGGCAAGCCGCAACCATTTCCCAACGACACGATTCCGTCAGGCCGCATATCAAGTGTCGCCACTTTCCTGCTTACCTACATGCCACACGCAAATAACCAGGTGGGTGCAGTCTACCGTGCAATCAACACCAATGCTTTGAAGCAGCAATTGGACAAAGGTGATATC
>JASHVE010000269.1 GCA_030039675.1 Acidobacteriaceae bacterium
CGCATGACAAGATCGAGAGCTACTCGCTCATCAAGCAGATCAAGGATGAGCTTGCCGCGCAGCTCCCCGCCGACGATCCGGATGCGAAGAAGAAGCTCGGGCACTACTACGAAACTCTGCGCGAGCGTCTCTTCCGCGAGCAGGTGACCCGGGACCGGATTCGTCCGGACCGCCGCGCCTTTGACGAGATTCGCCCCATCACCATCGAGACCAGCGTGCTGCCGCGCACGCACGGTTCGGCTCTGTTTACGCGCGGCGAGACGCAGGCTCTGGTGACGGCGACCCTCGGAACCATGGATGACAGCCAGCGCCTGGAGAGCTATGAAGGCGAGCAGAAGAAGAATTTCATGCTCCACTACAATTTTCCGCCATTCAGCGTGGGCGAGACCGGCCGCATGACTGGCGTGGGCCGGCGTGAAGTGGGCCACGGCGCATTGGCCGAGCGCGCAATTTCCGCAGTCCTGCCCGCCGCCGATGAGTCGCCGTATTCGATCCGCATCGTCTCTGACATTCTGGAATCCAACGGCTCTTCGTCGATGGCCTCGGTCTGCGGCGCAAGCCTCGCGCTCTACGACTCCGGCATTCCCCTGAAAGGCGCTGTGGCTGGCGTGGCCATGGGGCTGGTGAAGGAGGGTGACGAGTATGCCATCCTCACCGACATTGCCGGCGCCGAAGACCACTACGGCGACATGGACTTCAAAGTAGCCGGCACGCGCAAGGGCATTACCGCGCTGCAGATGGACATCAAGATCGGCGGCCTGACGCGCGAGATCCTGCAGCAGGCCATGGATCAGGCGCGCCGGGGGCGGATTTTCCTGCTTGACAAGATGGACGCCATCATCGACGGGCCGAGGAAGGAGCGCTCGCAGTATGCTCCGCGCATCGAGACTCTGCAGATTCCTGTCGACAAGATCCGCGATCTCATCGGCAAGGGGGGAGCGACCATCCGCGGCATCGTCGAGCAGACGGGCGCGAAGATCGATGTGGACGACAGCGGCCGTGTGAGCGTGGCCTCGTCCGACGCCGATGGCCTGAAGAGGGCGATGGCAATGATCAACGACGTCACCGCCGTGCCTGAGGTGGGGAAGACCTATCTGGGCAAGGTCGTCCGGCTGGCGGAGTTCGGCGCCTTTGTCGAGCTCTTCCCCGGGACGGATGGTTTGCTGCACATCTCCGAGATCGCCGAGCACCGCGTGAAGGAAGTGAAGGACGAGCTGCGCGAAGGCGATCAGGTGATGGTGAAGGTGCTGGCCATCGAAGGCAACCGCATCAAGCTCAGCCGCAAGGCGCTGATCAAGGAGCAGAAGGCGAAGCTGGCGCAATCAGCTGCCGCCGAGGCGGGCGATACGGAAACTGCCGACCACGAAGCACCGGCGCCTGCGGCGAAGCCGCGTCATGAGTTCGACGAGCGCCAGCCGAAAACCAACCAGAGCACGATCCTGATTGAGGGCGGCGACGACTTCGAGGAGGAGGGCGAAGAGTTCGACGAAGAGAGCGAGCCGAACTTCAATCGTGTGGAAGGCACGCCGGTTCATGCGGGCCAGCCGCACGGTGGCGGCCGTCCGCAATCGAACAATCGCCGCAGGCGGCGGCGGCGTCCCGGCGGTCGCGGCCCGGGTGGCGGCCAGGGATAAACACATAGGCAGAACAAGGCCCGGATCGTCGATCCGGGCCTTGTTGTTTTACGCGACTGGGCTTCTTGCGATAGACCGAATTTATCTTGGGGTGTTGCGCGCCATTAACGCGACCGCAGGCTGGATGGCTCGAGCCGGCGACGCGGCAGGACCCGTTGCTCGCTGTGGGCAGGGAAGGGTTCCGATACCGGGGCGAAGCCGCACTCTACCGAAGCTTCAGTTCTGGCGGCATTCTTGTCAGAGTACATACGGCGGTCGGCCGCAATGCACAGCGATTCGGCATTGAACGCATCTTCGGGATACACCGCGATGCCCACACTGGCCCCAACGCGGACAGTATGGCCGTTCAATTCCAGCGGCTCGTTAAGCAGTTGAATCAGCGAGTGGCCGACACGCTCGGCGTCTTCGCGGCTGGTCGGGTCCTCGAGAATCACGGAAAACTCGTCGCCGCCCGTGCGCGCCACTGTGTCGGAACGGCGGATCCGCCCGAGAAATATCTCGCCCACGCGCTTCAGGAGCAAGTCGCCCACGTGATGGCCGGCGGTATCGTTCACCTGCTTGAAGTGGTCGAGATCGACCAGCAGCAGGGCCGCCTGTTTGCCGGTCCGATGGGCGCGTTCGAGGGCACCGGCCAACCGGTCCTGGAACAGGCGTCGGTTGGGCAGGCCGGTCAATTCGTCATGCAGAGCCAGATACTTATTGTCCTCGATCTGGCTTTCGAGCAGCAGCAGGATCATGCCCACCGCGACCACATACTTGGGCAGATTCCAGACCTCGCTTTCCGGATGAAGCGAGGGAAAGAAAGTGCTGATTCCAGGCGCGACGACGAAGACCGCAGCCCAGGCCAGAAATCCGGCAATGGTGATGAGTGCGCCCGTCGTAGCCCGCCGGTAGGTATACCAGAAGTGGATGCCGCAGCCGAAGTACACGGTGAAGAAGACTGCGTTGAGCGCTAGATCTGCTCCGTTGTCGGGTTGGTTCTGCACGGCCAGCAAAAAGGCGGAGAGTCCGCAATAGAGACTCACTAACGACCAGCGCAGGGGATGATTGAAGCTGCGCACAGTGAAGAGGGCTATCCCAAGGGGCACGAGACCCAGCAGCAACGCGGTCGGCGTCAGCGCCCAGTAACCTGCAGGCGCAAAGCAGAGCAGTCCGAGATAGAGAGTATTGGTTACGATCAGCACAGCCAGCATGCAGCGGCTGGAAAAGTCGGCACGGTACGGCACGCACGCCCAGATGAAGGTCATGCCCGCCCACACCAGTGCAGCGAGGCCGATAAACGAAGCGCCGGCGCCGAGATTGCCGCGCAAGGGAAGGAACATGAACGCGGCAAAATGGAGCTCGATCAGCAGCCATCCGGTCAGCCACAGACCGGAAACGGCCGTGAAACAGCGCCTCGCCACAGAGGCGAATGCGCATGTCAGTAGCGCCACGGCTCCAACATCAGGTAGTTTGCCCCAATCCAAACTAACCAACCTAAACTTACCTCAGTCTCCTGAGGTCCCCCAAAAGAATAGGATCGCTGAATTCCCTAGAGATACCATGGCGCTTTCGTAGCACGCTACGAACGTCCGGGTATACTTCGGTAATGGCAAAGCCAAGTAATTGTAACAGCGGAAGTTGCGCTTTTCCAGCGGGTCGCGGCCCCGGGGTTACG
>JASHVE010000270.1 GCA_030039675.1 Acidobacteriaceae bacterium
ACAACGCTAACGCCCAATCCCTGGTTGACCAGCTCACCAGCGGCTCGACCGCCGACCTGATGAATCAGCTCAGCTACTCGAGCATGGCCGGGGGAGGCGCGTACAGCCCCTATGTGGGCGCTGTGGTGGATACGGCTCGCATCCTCGCTTCTCTGCACACTGCGCATTTCCAGTACATTCCTGCGCTTGCGCTGCCCTCGTCCGACACGCTTAACCTGCGGCTGAACGTGCCGCCCTCGTTCCGCAATCCGAAGTCGGTGGTCGTTGTGGCGTTGCCGCCACTGGGACCACCACGACCCGAGCCGCTCCATCCGGTGAGTCCCGCCGACAGCTTCTGCGCTTACAAGCCGGAGCTGGTGTTGCCAGCAGAAGGCGCGCCGCTGGTTTTTGCCACCCAGCTCGCACACGATCTGACACTTCACATTCAGCCAGCCAGCGGCCAAAAGGTGGCGCCAGTGGATCTACCGCTCAAGGCCGAGCCCGGCCTGGGCGGGCTGGGGATTGCAGGAACGGTTCCTCCGCTGCCGGGAGGCGAGTTTACAGGAGTGGTCAATGGGAAATGGGGTTTTGACAACTGGGAAGGACCACGCTTCCACCTCGTTGCCGCTGAGCGGGGCAAGTGGGTGCTTGCGCCGGCCGACGAGTCGGCACTCGTCGTGGGGCGCGACGATACGCTCCACTTTGAGGGTCAGAGCTCGCTATGCGTCGCAAAGATAGAGGAACTGGCCGAGGGAGGCCATACGCAGACTCTTACCTGGAAATCTCCCAAGCCCAATACGCTGGAGGTTTCCGTGCCGCTTGACGACGCTTCTCCGGGGATGGTGGACGTAGCGATCTACCAGCACGGGCTCAACCAACCGGACCAGATGAAGATGACGGCTTACGCGGTGGCGGCCTCGCTCGATGGCTTGACGCTTTCAGCCGGCGACAAGGAGGCTCTGCTCAAGGGTACACGGTTGGACCAGGTAGCGAAGGCGCGAGTAGGCAAGATCAACCTGACTCCCGCCGGCCTTACCCACGTGAACGATCTGGATCAGTTGGTGATGGATGCCGAAGGTTCAACGGCCGGCCTGGCGCCCGGCCAGGCATACGTGGCGCGCGTCGAGCTCAAAGATGGCCGCGAGCTAAAAGCGCCGGTCACGGTAGACCCGCCGCGCCCCGAGATCACGCTGTTGAGCAAGGGCGTGCAGGACGACACTGCCTCGACGCCTTCGCCGGTACAGTTTGGGAGTCCGGACGATCTGCCGGTGAATGGGCGGTTGGTCTTTTTCCTCAAATCCAGTCTGCCTTCGACCTTTCCCCGGGACGAGAAGGTCGAGGTTGCGGCTTCAGATTCGAGCTTTCACACGATGCTGGACCTGACCGACGGCAGCCTGATGCTCGAAGACTCCAAGACGGCGGTGGGAACCGTGGAGCCGCTGACGCGCTTGGGAACTTCCGCCTTCGGCCCAATCCGGATTCGAGCCATTGCCGCCGACGGTGAGGCGGGCGACTGGCTCTCGCTGGGAACCCTGGTGCGGCTTCCCGGATTCAAAGAATTGAAGTGCCCGCGTTCAGCTTCAAAGCCGTGCGTGCTGACGGGCAGCAATCTTTTTCTGGCGGATGCCATTGCTTCCACTCCCGATTTCGACAACCCCACCGAGGTGCCGGCGGAGTTCACGGGAACCCAGCTCATTGTTCCCCATCCTGCCGGCGGGGTCCTTTATCTGAAGCTGCGCGACGACCCTGCGACGGTACAGACGCTCACTTTGCCGGTGACGCCGGTTTCACTGCCGGTAGAAGCTGCGGCCATCAAGGCCCAGCCGGGAGTGACGCCGGCGCCCGCATCGATGCAATCTCCAGCGCAGGCACCGGCCGGAGAGTCGGCCCAGGCGCCGGCTGCGCAGGATGCCGGAGCAACGAAGCAACAACCGGGCTCTCCATCGACGCAATCTTCGGCCGCCCCAGCCTCCAATTCCGAGACTCCTCCTGCCGCAACACCGCCGGCGTCCACTCCACAAGAAAACGCGCCTTCCACCGCAGCCCAGCCTGGTCCCGCGCAGGCGCCCGCCAAATCGCCGGATGCCACGAAACCCAACCAGTAAGCATTCAGAGTGCGCAGAAACGGAGCGGAGGGTCGATGATTCGACCCTCCGTGAGGATTTTGACGTGATTCTCTAAAGGGGCGCTCTCAGAAGATGCCCACCCGCAAGCCGGCGCTTACGCCGACCGAGGACATCGATCCGAAGGTGAACTGGGGCCAGTCCTGATACTCGATGTCGGCTACGCGGACGTGAATGCGGTGAGTCCAGTGGTAATCGAGGCCACCGCCGCCTGTGACGACCAGATAGCGCCCGGTTGCGTAGCCGAATGGAAAGTTGAAGTCGCCGAAGCCAACCAATCCCTTGGCGTAGGGCTGAAAGCGGCCGAAATCCATGTGATAGCGGAGGCCGACAGAGTAGGTCTCGACGTGGACGTCCTCGGTCTGGTGAAACTCCAGCCAGCGGCCTTCGGCTTCGATACCCAGACGGCGGCTGGTGTTCAGGTCAACAAACGCACTGGCGCCGGCAAGTTTCCGCTCACCGTACTGCAGATAATAGCCTGAGGCCGTAGCGCCAGCCGAGAGCTTGAATCCGCCGGCCGCCGCCGAGGGCAGCACCTGAGCCCGCGCCGGAGCCGCCGCTCCCAGGCACATGGAAAGAGCCACCGCTGCAAGCGCGGCAACCATCCCAGGCCCCATGCGGAGCCCTGTTTTTGCCCGTTTCGTAAAGCCGAAAAGTGTCTTCATCGCTCTCCTGCGCCGGGTTTTTTTCCCAAGTTCCCATTCTAGTTGGTGATGGTCAGCGTAACGTTCTGGTAATGGATCACGTTGCTGGTTGTGCCGGTGCCGGTCACCTGGATCACGTAGGTGCCCGGCGTCGCCGAGCTGGAGCTGTACCCGCTGCATCCGGTGGCCAGCAGCGCACCCGCCGAAAGCGCGATGAGCAACACCAGCGTCAGCAGGCCCATGGTCCGCTTACGCAACCGCCAGAAGAGCCATCCGAAGAACGCGCTGAAGGGCAGGAACAGGCCGGCCATCGACAGCCCTCCGGTCTTCCCTTGACGGCTGTTCATAGCTGTGGTGCCTCCGCCGATGGGCGTATTGGTGTCGATGCTCAATTGCGCAGTCGCAGTGCCATTCGCCGCGAGGTTGACGGAGTCGCTCGAGAAGATGCAGGTGACGCCTGCCGGCAGAGATGCGCAGCCCAGGCCGATGGTGTCGGTGAAGCCGCCCTCGGAGCTGAGGTTGACCGTTAGCGGAACGTTTTGCGAGGTCTTGACGGAGACGGTTGCCGGCGTCACGGTGAGCTTGAAGTCCACCGGATTGGTGCTGACGGAGACCGGCGCCGATGTCGACGGGCTGTGCAGGGTGTCGCCGCCGTAAGCCGCGACGATGGAATAGGTGCCAGCGGCCAGAGTCGGCGTGAGGGTCAACACGCCGTTCGCGTCCAGAGTGCCGGACCCGATGGTTGTAGTTCCGCTGGTGAAGGTCACGGTGCCGGTAGGCGTGGGCCCCGATCCCGAGGTGCCGACGACAACCGTCGTCAGGATAGTTTGCGGATTGGAGCCGGTGGTCGTGGATGCTGTCAGGTCGGTGGAGGTCGGGATCAGGCCGACCGTCAAGCTGGTCGCGGCCGAGGTGGAAGGCGAATTGTTGACGTCGCCGCTGTAGCTCGCGGTGACGGAATAGGTGCCTGCCGCCAGCGTGGAGGTGGTGAACGTGGCGATTGCCTTTGCGTTGAGAGTCGCCGTGCCCAGCAAGGTGGCGCCGTTGAAGAAGGATACGGTTCCGGTGGGCACTGTGCCGTTGCCGGCCACCGTTGCCGTGAAGGTCACCGGAGAGACGACCTGCGCCGGGTTCGGGACAACGGTGAAGGTGGTGGTTGTGGTGCCGAGGTTGACGGTAAGCGGCAGGGGAGCCGAGGCGCTGCCGGCGTCATTCGTGTCGCCGCTGTAAGTGGCAACGATCTGATAGGTCCCGGCAGCGAGCACCGGGTTGATAGTAGCGATCCCGTTGACCAGGGTCGTGCTGCCCAGAGCGGTGGTGCCGGAGGTGAAGGTCACGGTGCCCGTGGGGGTGCCCGCGCCGGCCGTGACTTTAACGGTAGCCGTGATGGCGACCCCCACACCGGCGATGCCGGGATTCGGCGTAGCAGTCAGGGCAACCGCGGTCTGGGCCTGGTTGACGACCTGGTTAAGCGCTGTGGCAGTGGAACCAGGACTGTTGTTGGTGTCGCCTCCGTAGGTGACGGTAATGGGGTGCGTACCGACGGCCAGCGTGGCGATGGTGAAGGTGGCCGTGCTGACGCTCGGAGTTGTGCCCGAAGCTGTGGTGGCAGTGAGGGTACCGGTACCGATCTGCGTCCCGTTGTCGAGAAATGCCACCGTCCCCGTCGCGGCTATAGGCGAAGCGGAGGTAATCGTCGCCGTGAAGGTGACGCCCGATCCATAGTTCGACGGGTTCAGCGACGAGGTGACCGTGACGGTAGTCTGAGCTTGTACGTCCTGATTCAACACGTCGGAGGTGCTGCCCAGGATCTCTCGAGTGGAGTCGCCGCTATAGACGGCAACAACTTGATGAACACCGACCGTCAACGTGCTGGTTGTGAAGTTGGCCGTGGTGGAAGTCAGTGGGACCGTGCCGAGCGCCACGCTGGGCACATTGGTTACGTCCATGAACGTCACGGTGCCTGTGTTCGGCGTGACGCCACCGCCGCCGGAGATGCTGACTTTGGCGGTGAAGGTGACCGGATTACCCAGCAATGACGGGTTCGCGCTCGAGGTAAGTGTGGTCGCGGTCTGCTCGTTCACCGTCTGAATCAGCGGAGCGGCTCCGTAGTCAGTCGACGTGCTGGAGAGATGGCCGTTGGTGTCGTCGGTGTAGGAGGCCACGATGGAGTGCTGGCCAACGGCGAGCGTTGATGTGCTGAATGTAGCCACGCCCGATCCGTTCACGGTCAGCCCCGTTGCTATAACCGTCGTGGCCCCGTTGAAGGTGTCGGCAATACTCACCTGTCCATCGAGATTGCTGGGCGTAGTGCCCGTGGTGACCGTCACGGTGAACGTAACATTCTGCCCGAAGTCGGAGGGATTCAAGCTCGACGTGATGGTCGTGGTGGTCGAGTTGGGAGCCAGCGCAATGCCGACCAAGCTGATTGTCAAAGTCGGGTTCACAGTGGCGCCAGTTACAGTGATGCTTCCAGTCTGCGGATTTGCGACAATCGTCGGCGCAAAGGCCGCTCCGACGATGCAATCGCCGGCCTGGATCAATGGAGTGGTGGCAATGCAGGTTGTAGGCGGCGTAGCTACTTGGGCATTGGTTACTGCCGCGGGTGTTGGATCGAAGGATAGGTTGCCGTCATTCTCAATTGTCACGGGAACGGGCGTAGATTGCGCTCCAGCGACTACGCGCACCGGCGTGGTGTAATCCACATAAGTCAGATTGGCCTGAATCTGGCGCACCATCATGTCGAGCGAGTCGGCGATGTAGAGATTGCCGTTGCCATCGAGCGTGATGCCTATGGGCGCATAAAGCGCCACGGGGAGGAACTCCGCAGTTGTGCTGTCGTAGTAAGTTCCGACGCCGTCTTTGGCCAGGCTGGAAATGTCGCCGGTGGTGGCGTTCACCTTGCGAATGGCGTTGTTCTGCGTGTCGGCAATGTAGACGTTGTTGGCCGCATCCACGGTGACGCCCGACGGATCCCAGAGATCGGCGCTTGTGGCAGCCCCTCCGTCGCCTGTGTCGCCGGCGTTTCCGGTTCCCGCAAAGGTGGCGATGGTGCTGGCCGCGGTAATGACGCCGCTCACCGCCTTGACTTGACGCACGCGGTTGTTGCCCGAGTCGGGGATGTACATGTTGCCGGAGGAATCGAAGGCAACCGCGTAGGGGCCGTTGAGCTCGGCGGCGATCGCAGTTCCCCCGTCACCAGCGTAGCCGGCCGTGCCATCGCCGGCCACGGTAGTAATGACGCCGGTGGACAAAGCAACTTCGCGGACGCGGGCATCGGCCGTGTCGGCGATGTACAGGTTGCCGTTCACGTCGAGGGTGACGCCTTCGGGCTGACTCAACGTGGCCTGCAGCGCGGGGCAGCCGTCGCCGACGGTGTCAGTGGCGCTGCCGCAAACGGTAGTTGCACCCCCCGCGACAAGAACGATGTCCCCAGTTGCGGCGACAATCTCACGCACTTCGTTGTTGCCGGTGTCGGCAATGTAGAGATTGCCTGCGCCATCGATGGCGATGCTGCCGGGATTGTCGAGCAGAGCGGCTGATGCTGCGCCTCCGTTGCCCGTGCTGCCCGCTGTGCCGTTGCCGGCAATCGTGTTGATGGTGCCCGCGCCTGTTGTACAGCTTGTTCCGGAGATCGTCGCGCTAGTGGCGCTGGCACAGACCATGCGGATGCGGTTATGCGCACTGTCGGCAATATAGAGATTGCCGGCACCGTCGAGCGCTACCCCAGAAGGCAGATAGAGCTCGGCTGCGGTCGCCATGCCTGTATCACCCAAGGGGCCATCGAAGTTGCCGTTGCCCGCAAAGGTATTTTCATTGCCGGGAATCACCACGCCGAGTGATCCGCTTCCCGTGCCTTGCAGGTACGCAATGCCGAGCACTGCCGGCGTACTGCTCAGCAACACCACCGCGCCGATGCGGGTGCCGGGAGCGGAGGGCGTGAAGGTGACGTTCTCGGTGCAGGTGCCGTTGACTACCAATGTGTCACTGGGGCAGGTGGAACCAGTCGTCACTGCTGCGAAATCCGCACCGCTCGCGCCCGCTGTCAGCACTTCCACGGAGTTCACTGTGCCTGCAGTGGTCGCGGTGACCGTCACGCTCTGCGAGGCGGACGTGGTACCCACAGCCGTTAAAGGAAAAGTAGACTGCGCATGCACACCGGCGGCGGCCAACAGCACAGCCGCCAGCGCGGCCATGCCGCTGCGACCATTTCTTCTCTTGCCTGGGTACTGAGATGAAGTTCTGCTTGTGTTTTCTTGGGGGACAGTCAGGACCGGTCCACGGCTCATGTGCAACTCCGTATGCAATCTTCTGGCAATCACTTTCCCAGGAGGGCAAACGGCCGCAGTCCAGACGCGACCGGCCAGCCGGGGAAGCTGCCGATTCGAGCGCAAGGCGCCGGACGTACCGCTCGTTGGTCCGGCAAATCTATGCGAGGTTACTCATGTTTGCACATCAGGTTACTCCGAAGATAGAGAAAACTGCCAGGTATGACCCGAAAGATGTACTAAATCGGTCGTTTTTTAACATGAGTTACCGCCGGAGGTTGACCAGGCGTATCAATCTGGAACCGGAAGCCGGCGGAGGTAGAACTATCTTCGCGGGCGTAAAGAAACTGCACCGCGGAACTGACAGGCGCACGGGCAGAATTCGCGCGGCGCTGCAAGAGCACCTGAGCCGGGAGTTGCGGTATTCTTAAAGAGCGCGCCCGTAGCTCAGCTGGATAGAGCGAATGCCTCCGGAGCATTAGGTCGGGAGTTCGAATCTCTCCGGGCGCACCATTCCTTTCCAAAACTTGCCGAAACGAGTCAGGGGTGCAGCCGCAAAAGCGATCCGCGGGCAGAGCAGACTATTCCCTGCTCCCTACTCCCTGTTCCCTGCTTTTCTTCAGCTCTTCCATCACAGACTGAATAAGCGCCTTGGCGCCCTCCATGCCGCTCAAAACCGCCTGCAGATCGAGCGCGGGCCTGGAGGGGTTGCGGCTGGAGGTGCAATAGACTCCATGCTGGCCCACCAGGATCAGCGAGTCGGTAAGCAGGTCGAGCGCCACGGCCAGGCGGCCGCGCTCCAGACCCATCATGAACTCATGCCGCTCGAGCTCCGCGCGCTTTTCGTCGAATACGTCCATGACTTCAGTGTAGTTCGCCAGAAGTGCGAGGCATTATCCAAGTCGGTAGCCGGATAAGGCGATAACAGGGGCTAAAGCCCGATTCTCTTTATTCGAGCCTTTTCGGCACGACTGAAGTCGTGCCCTGACACAAAACATAAACGAGGGCTGCGCAACCGAATGGTTGCATATCTCTGAGCCGCGCTGTAATATGCAACCACGAGGTTGCCAAAGATGGAAGACAGGATTGAAAAGCGGATCGAACTGAAGGCTCCGATCAGCCGCGTCTGGCGCGCGCTTACCGATCATCGAGAGTTCGGCGAGTGGTTTCGCGTCGCGCTGGAAGGACCGTTCGTGCCCGGCGCAACCGTGCGTGGGCGTTGTCTTTATCCCGGATATGAGCACATCGTCTGGGAGGCGGAGATCCAACAGATAGAGCCCGAACGGCTTTTCTCGTTCACCTGGCCGGTTGCCAAATCGATCGACAAAGCAGAATACAAGGCGGATTACACGGGAGAGCCGAGAACGCTGGTGGAATTTCGGCTCGAGAAGACTGCTGATGGAACCTTGCTGGTGCTGACGGAATCCGGTTTCAGCAAGCTGCCCGACGATCGCCGCGAAAGCGCATTCCGTAGAAACGAGGGCGGCTGGACAGAACAGATAAAGAACATCGAGAACTATGTCACGAAGAACCCATGATCGCAGAACGCATGCGGTACTGTTCGCAGCAATGGGAGATGCGACGCGTCTTGCGCTGGTGGCGCAGCTTTCGGCCGGGGAGCCCAGATCGATTGCGCAGCTCACGGCAGGGTCGCGGCTGACGCGCCAGGCGATCACAAAGCATCTGCGCGTGCTGGAGCACGCCGGCATTGTGCACGGCACGCGCTGCGGCCGCGAGAGTTTGTTCGAACTGGCGCCGCGGCCCATCGAAGAGATGCAGGACTACCTGAACGATGTGTCACACCAGTGGGATCAGGCGCTGGCGCGGCTCAAGTCGTTCGTGGAGGGCTGAGCGCAGCCTTACAGCTTCAGGTTCTGCATGTACTCGGCGTCCTGCTTGAGCTCCTCGATGGGATCGATATCGAACTGTTCCTGTTCGACAAAGTAATACCTCGTTCGTGTGGCGGCGCGCAGAATGGGCGCGTAGTCGATGTCTCCCTTGCCCAGAACCGGCATGTGAATTTTGCCGTCGACGCCGCGGACCATGTCTTTGATGTGCAGCAGAGGAAAGCGCTGCGGCGTCTTGGAAAGGAAGTCGACCGGGTTGTGGCCCGAGGCCCAGACCCAGCCGCAGTCCATTTCAAAGACCACTAGATTCGGATCGGTCAGCTTCAGCAGCTCGTCATATACCAGCACGCCGTCGATGGTGGCAAACTCGGGCGTGTGGTTGTGGACACCGAGGGTCATGCCTGCAGCCTTCACCTTAGTGCCGATGCGGTTGAACTCGCCGGCGATCCAGCGCCAGTCGTCGAGCGTCTGCGCCCCTTGCGCGGCGGGATCGCGATGCATCCCTCCCGACGAAGAGCAGATGATGTATTCAAGGCCGAGGGTCTTGGCGAAGTTGATGATCGAATCCAGCTGCGATTCGAGCAAAGCGAGATTGTAGTGCGCGCTGACGCAGCGGAGGCCGGCCGCGTCCATCGATTTGCGCACATCGGGCGCCGTGTGATCAAAGAAGCCCGCCGCCTCGACGACCGTGTAGCCATCTGCGCGTACCTGGCGCAGCGTGCCGTCAAAATCTTTGGGCAGCAGATCGCGCACCGAATAAAGCTCTAATCCCACCGGCAGATGCAATGTGCGCGCGGCCAGACGGCGAACGTTTATGCATGCGGCGGCTGCAATAGCTCCAGTGGCTTTCAGGAAACTTCTGCGCGAAGCGAGACCCATGTGTGCTCCTTTTTTGAATCCTTAGACTTTGACGGTCCGCGTATCCGCACTCCATGCTGCCAGGGTGCTGTGAAAGCAGGAGTGATTCGCGAGACAGCAGCCGACGCGGCATGGCTGCAGAAGACCGCATCTTCCACACCCATGACAACTTCTTAAAGCGAGCACCATTCTCGCTCGCGCCCCCGCCGCGTGTCCACCGCCGGAATTCATGGCGCCTGCCCGTGGGAGAATAAAAGAAGTATCGGTTATGACAGAAGAAAACATCCCGCAATCTCAGCCCGCAGCGCAACCTGTTGAAGAAACTAGCGAATCTTTCGCGGACGCCCTGAGTGCGTTTGAGCGCAGTCACACGCACCGGGACGAATCCGGCCGCAAGCAGCTTGAAGGCACAGTCGTGTCGATCTCTGCCGAACAGGTTTTT
>JASHVE010000271.1 GCA_030039675.1 Acidobacteriaceae bacterium
AATTCGCCCCAGTAGCCGTAGTATTCAATACCGAGGTTATAAAGCCGGGATGGCTGATAAGTGATCGTCGCCGCAGGACCGAAAGTCATGCCGTGCGGAGAAACGTCGCGATAGTAGTAGTTGACCTCTGGCTGTGGTGTCCCCGGTGGCAGTGATGTGGGATGAATCCCCCATGTCATCGTGGTATTCACTGCCCAATACCACTTACCGATCGTCTGATCGACGATGGGCATGATCTGCCAGGACCATGTTGGGTTCGCGTACTCGGGACGTGCATATCCGATCTCATTGGACAGGCTCACTCCCACCGGCCAGTGCCAGCTTGGTGGAACACGGACGCGCGGACGGATGTGGTCGCCTACCCACTGCACGCCGGTTCCACTGTGTTCCTCGGTAAAGATGTAAAAACCGACCTCCGCCCAGTCGGTAAGTCCCTGCGTGAGCTCGATGGTTTCATGTTCCTGCCCCTGCGTGGGACGCATACCGTACTGTGTGGTGGTGGTGCCTTCGACGGTGTAGTTACTGTGCAACTCCGTGAGCAGCGTACCCGGTGACTGCGTCTCTGAGGGGTAGACCTGGATTTCGTAGTTATCCTGCGCATGCAGAAAACGGGGACACGCAAAAAAGAAAAATCCAAGTAAGACAAGAAAAGGACCAGCGCGCCCATAAAGCACTGCAAGCTTCATTTCAACTCCCTTGCGTATCACGAATAATCGAATAACATCATGAAACCGGAATCCATGTGGTCCTGCTGATGGCAATGGAAAAGAGTCTTGCCGGGATTATTGGCTGTAAAGACCACCTCGGTTTTCGCTCCGGTTTCGAGCAGTACTACATCTTTCAGGATGCCCGCTGTTGGCTTGCGGTTCAGCATTTTCAGCTCAAACGTATGACGATGCAGGTGCACAGGATGGATATCGGTGCTTTGGTTATCAAAGACGAGGCGGTAGCGTCTTCCCTCCTTCAGTTGAACTGGTTCGACATGCGGCCAGGAAAAACCATTGATCGTCCAATGGTCGAAGTCGCCGTAGCCTTCGAATTTGGGTTTGATGACGAGCGGGATGGTTACTTCTTCGGAATCGCCCGGAACCGCTTGTGAAACAGCGCCGAAGTTTTCGTACTGAAAGTCGAATTGCGCTGGATTCTGCCACTGCGGGGCGCCGGTGCGATTGGCGTATTCCACAACGATGCCCATGCCGGATCTGCGCATCTTCGGATCGGTCTCGCCCAGCACCCAGATCCCGGGTTGATTCATCTCCACCACGGCATCGACACGCTCCGCCGGACCTAAACGAATCGTCTCCGCAAGCGCGGGCGAGGGCACTGGATTGCCATCGAGCGCCGTCACCAGAAAGCGGTGGCCGGGCAGCGCAAGATTATGCATCAGGGTCGCGCTTGCGTTCAGAACGTGAAAGAGCACACGCTGTCCGTCGCGCACGCGGATCGGCTCGCCGAAGCCCAGCATACGGTCGTTGATGGTCGCGTAGCTGTAAACCACCTCCTGGTAGCCTTCGGCGCTGCCCTGGACATGGCCCTCCCAATCGTGAAGGGCCAGAAAGATCTCCTGATCGTAACGCGCAGGGTTGCTGGCGGGATCGATCATCAGGAAGCCGAACTCGCCGGTGTAGGTCGCGCGGTTCACATTGTGACCAGCCGTGGTGTGCGAGTGGTACCAGCGAAAGCCGGCAGGCCGTGCTACCCACGAATATCGCTGCGTGCCGCCGTGAGGCGCTGATTCCGGCGAACCTTCCTCGGTGGCTCCATCCTGCACGGAGGGAATGTGCAGGCCATGCCAGTGCACGATATCCGGAACGTCGTTGTCGTTCACTACGTCGATGGTGACCTGCTTGCCCTCCGGAACCCGGATCAGCTCGCCCGGAACCTTGCCATTGAAAGCTGTAGTCTTCACGATTTTCCCCGGTGCGATCTCAAGATGCAGCGCAGCGATGCGGATGGTGTAATCCGCCGGCTGTGCCTGGGCCAATAGCCGAAGGGAACGGCCGAGAGCGAGCGCTCCCGCCAGCGTACCGGCACCGTTGATGAGGAAATCTCTTCGTTTCACAATTTCAAGCGGTAGTTCATTCGCTCCAGATCCAGCTGCACGCCGTGAGGCCCGCAGGGGCGATTACAATTTGTGCGGGCGAATGAGCTGACCTTGAGACCAGCTCCGTCCTGGCCATCTGCAGAAGTTGATTGTCACATATTAGATGTTCTGCGATGGACCGCGGAGGCGGCGCTATTTTGAGATGACGAAATCTTCATCTCTATAAACCCAATTGACGCGCAGAGCCCTCTGAATCGCGGCGCCATGCTCTCGCTTCAATCCGGATTACCGGCTGCAGAAGCGGAGTTTTGGGCAGGGTAAAGAAAAACCCTTAATTGGTATAGATGCGCACATAATCGACCAACAGCTCGGAAGGGAACGGTGTACTGGAGTCCGGACTGCCGGGCCAGTAGCCGCCAACGGCAAGGTTAATGAGAATGAAGTTTGCTTGCCCAGCGTCGAAAGGCCAGACCGCTCCATTCAGACTGCTCAGGCTCGCGGCCGTGTAAGTGACGTAAGGGTGGGCTGGATCGTCCACATAGTAAGCGACGCT
Source organism: Acidobacteriaceae bacterium (assembly GCA_030039675.1). Taxonomy (GTDB): domain Bacteria; phylum Acidobacteriota; class Terriglobia; order Terriglobales; family Acidobacteriaceae; genus Telmatobacter. The sequence goes on from JASHVE010000271.1 coordinate 2,598, forward strand.
GCCTTTGCTCCAGATCATGCCATAGGTGTGCCAGCCGGCTGCTGTCGCACCGCTCGGAAAGTTGTACCGGGTGCCCAGTTTGGTGCCGATAAATCCGGTCCCGTGAACAGAACCTTCGTTCCAGTCTGGTGTGGTAGCCGTGTTCACTCGTTCCAGCACATCTTGTTCTCCGCACGCCGGCCACTGCGCAGTGACGATATTGTTGCCCATCAGCCAGAATGCCGGCCAGAGCCCCTTTGCCTCGGGCTCCTTCGCGCTTACCTCAATCCGGCCATACTGAAAACTGAAGAGCCCCTGTGTCTTGAGCCGCGCCGAAGTGTACACACCCGGCGATGGCTGGTCCGCTATTACGTGCAAGTACCCATCAGTGCCCACATACGAGTTCGGATCTGCCGCGCTGCACGGGGCAACGGAGGAGTTCCAGGCGCAGTAATTTTCCAGCTCATTGTTGCCCCATCCGCCCGTGCCCGTGTCGTAGGTCCACACAGCGGGGTTGGGCTGGGCATTCGTCCCTGTTGCATTCGAGAATTCATCGCTCCATACCAGGGTTCCCGATGGAATATTCGGCGTGAAAACCCGGCTGGTCACAGTGCTTGCTGTTCCACCCGGGGCCGCGGCGATGGCGTTGACCGTAAGATTTGCGGCCACAAGAAAAGGCGCTTCATAGATCTGCGAAGACGTGGTCGGCGTTGATCCATCGACGGTGTAGTAGATGGCGGCGCCGGAGGTCGTCGTGGCCAGGCTCACGATGGCTGCGCCATTCAGCGCAGCGGCCGTCGTCAGGGTGGGGGCGGCGGCCACAGCGGCAGTCGAAGAGCTGGTCGTCGCCGCACCTCCGCCAGTACCGCAGGCGGCAAACAGAAGAACAAGCCCAAAGATCCGGCGGACCCGCGGCTCGCAAGAATCTTGCATGTCGCCAATTGCTCCTCGACAGAATCTCAGATCTGTCCTCCATTACGGATTGCAAATTTGTTTTCCGCCCCACGAACTATATCGGAGAATGCCCTGGAGCAGTCAAAGCCAAGTCGTTCAAGAAGAGAGAACCGGCTCAGGCGTCCGTTGCAGCTTGTCGTACTTTGCGGCTGGAGAAGCGAGACTTTGCCGCCGATGGTAGTCAAATCCGCTGCTCGAGCTGCGTGTGTACAGAACTTTGAGACCCTGGGGTAATAAGCGATGAACACTGCAGCGGAAAACCTCGACAGCTTTTACCAAGAGTGCTGATAAAATCGAGCTGGTTCACAGCCTGGGCTGGATGATCGGTTGCGCATATCTTCGCGGCGGAACGCTGCAAAGCGAGGCGATGCCATGAGTGGGAAGAACGTCACCATCATTGTGGCCGTGATAGGCGCTGTCGCCACGCTTGGCGCCGCCGTTATCTCGAATTGGAATAAATCCAAAGAGCAATCTCCTTCGATTCAACAGACGGCCTCGGGTGCAGGAGCTGTCAACGTAGGCGGGAACGCGACCATTACAAACAACATTATGAAAAGCCAAGGCGAGGAGGCTGCTGAACGGGTGCAGGCATGCGAAGGGCAGCACGGCATGAAGATTGCATCGGAAAAGACCGAATTGTCAGAAACAATACCTGCTGCAGGCTTCGGGTCACCAAAATATGTTGAGCACGTCAGCTTTCGCTCTTGCACGTGGCCGAGGTCTGGCTATGCGGATGCTGATGGATATCTCGAAGTCAAGGTTCAATCCGTTGAAGGCCCCGGAGAGAGTGAAGCGTCTGGAGTAAACATCGCAGACAGGATCACGGCACCGTGTAAACAGTTGACCATTGCCTATCAATTCGGCACCCAGGGGAACTACGAGAACCAAACCCCGTTCACGATCACTGCCGACACGATCGTAACGGCCGACGGAAAACCCTGGACCAACGAAAGCGGCGCGCTGCCTTTTTATCCCGACGCGGGCGAGTTCGTCGTGCTGCATAACGATCACTACATGATACAAAGCGCGAAATGTCCGTGATCCACTCTCTTCACGCTATCGTGCACTGCAGAAGGCCGCGGCTAGAGCAGTTCCCGAATTGACGTCGACTTTTTGAGCGCCGTGCAAGGTGGTCTATTCTTAAGGAAAAGGCCACTTAGACATCTTCCTTCGGTATGCGCAAATTCGAGAACTGCTATAAATTGACCGCAGTGACGACGCATTATGAAATGCGCTTTACGATAACTGCCGGCGGCATGTCCAGATCTACATGGAGCGGGCGCGGGCCAGCTCAACGATCTTATTGATCATGTCGGTGTACGTGTAGCCGGCCTTCTTGGCTGCCATGGTGAATTCGGCGGCGCTGGCGAGCCACGGGTTCGGGTTCGCTTCGATGACGTATACCTCGCCCTTCTTGTTCAGCCGCATATCAATGCGGCTATAGTCGCGCAGCTTGAGAGCCCGGTAGGCGGCGAGCGCGGTGTCCTGGAGCTTCTTCGCGATCTCCTCATCGAGACCTTCGACGGGCGCGGATTTTGTCACCTTGTAGGCCTCGGTCTCATAATCGAACTTCACGTCCTGGCCGGCGATCCGCCGGCTTCCCTTTGGAAGCTTAGACAAGTCGAGTTCAATCAGCGGGAGCACTTCGGCGTTATCGTTGCCCAGAATGGAGGCATAGATTTCGCGTCCTTCAATGTACTCCTCAATGAGCGCCGGACTGTCGAATTCCTCGTGGATGTAGTCGATGCGCTCCATCAGCTCTTTCACGCTTTCGACGACGGAGCCGTTGTCGATGCCGATGGATCCGTCTTCGGAGACAGGCTTCACGATCAGCGGAAACTTGATATCGTGCGAGTGATCGGTGCGGCCTTTATAGGAGGTTGCGAAGTCAGGGGTATTGATCTTGTGAAAGTCAAAAATCTTTTTTGCGATCGCCTTGTCCTGGGCAAGATAAAGAGCCTGCGGGCCGCTGCCGGTATACGGAATGTGCAGCAACTCCAGATACGCGGCGATGTTCTTGTCCATCGTGTCGTCGCCGGCGTAAGACTCCGTAAGGTTGAAGATGAGGTCGGCTCCGCTCTTGGCGAGCGCAAGCAGCGATTGGTTCTTCCCGTCGAGGACGTGATAAGAAGGTTCGTGCCCGAGCTTTGTCAGCGCCTCGAAAATCTCCTCGCGGTCGTGCAACGGATCTTTTTTCTTCTTTAGAGCTTTGCCGCTCTTGCCGCGCGGCGCCTTCACCGGCTCCGGCTCGGGCTCAGGCGGTCCCTCTTCCCAGACGTCGTGCAAAATCGTTACTTTGAGGTTTGCCATGATGCTTCCACGCTTCTCGGTTCGACCCGCATCTTCCGCGAATGGCAGATGGCTGCCACCAGTCAGGGCAGAATGAACTTGCCTCGAGTGATGTAGTTCATCGCCAGCGCGGTCGCGTATACCGTGACCTCCGTCAAATATTCCCTTTCACATTTTATGTCGGCACGCAGGCCGAGGTCGCCGACTTTTGCTTCGATGGTTTCCACTAACCGCTTAACCAGCGGACGCTGAACGCCCGTCCAGTAATTCACCTTGTCGACGAGGACTTTGCGGTTCTCCCGAAGAAGATCGACTGCCGGGCGAACATTATTCCTGCGGCGCTTCGATACGTTAAAGATGTCGCGCAGATCTGTATCGAGGGGAAGCTCGCCAGGGGTGATTTGCTGATCGAGCGCATGCTGATAAAACTCGCCGACCGTTACAGCCATTTCGTCGACGGTAATGTCGGTGTCGCCGTGCGCGACCACCGGGTCGGCATCGCCGAGCTTGTGGCCGATACGATCCATGTAGAGCAGCTTCTTCATCGCACCCCAGTCTTTGTATCGCTTCCGCCAGTTGGAGCGTGGTGTCAGCCACACAGCGAAGGTTTCAGCAAAGTCTTCATCGGGATGCTTTTGCGCGTACCAGCCCTCCATGTGCCGCACGAACTGGCGCGAGAACGGAACTGGTTTGTAGTTGTCCCGGTAGGGCCGCCGGAAAGGTCCGAAGAGAGCGCGCCATTCTTGCGTTCGATAAAGTGCGTAGGCGTAATTAAAAGCGTGGCCGGCTTCGTGGCGCAGGTACATCATGATCTGCCGCGCGTCTTCAATGTCGTTCATCTCCGACTCAAGGTGCTGCAGTTTTGGATCGGCCAGGTAGAACGGGATTCCGATGACGGGTTCCATGTTCGGGCAGCCCCACTCATCGGTGAGGTAGCACTTGGGGCGGAACCTATGGAGCCCTTTGGCCTCCAGCTCTTTGTAGAGTTGCTGGACGAAGCGTTCGAGGGGAGAGCCTTCCAGCTTTAAGCCAAGTTGCTGAATCGGCTTGGAAAGTATCTCCTGGACTTCCGCCGGCGCTTTTTCGAAATTGGCCACCGTTGATGAAAGCGTAGCACAGGCAAAGCGGAGGTTATTCACCCCGCGGATAACAGCGGGGCAATGGCGGGAAGAGACGCGGTTGGTCTAAAAGTAGTAATGTTTTCAGCTGATTACGCGATCGAAGCGCAAAGTCGAGGGGAAAATGCGCGTCACCTTGCAGTCCACTCGGCGAGATATCAGGCAGATCCGATTGACGGGTAGACGCCCCAATTTCTATTACTGAGCAAGTTTTCCGGTCCAGTTGCCTAAGCCGTACAAGTTTTTCGCAACACTTCGCTGTACGGGGCATCGTAGGAATCAGAGATCCAAGCGGGCTGGCTGGCACGCGCTCACAGAGGGTTGCGTCGTACCCAGGTTTGTCTGTTCCTTGATCCCATGGCAGTGGATGGATGTGGACTGAGCGGGAAGGGTCGATGCGAATTGCGCTTTTTTCCGGGGGTTTCTGTTACGAGTGAAAAGACAAAACCCCATCCTCTGGATAGACACTTTACGCTTGTTAGGCGAGCAAAGTGCTGCATCGCCTTGTACTGGCACACACCGAAATTTTGAAGGAGGAAAGCCATGCAAATCCATAATCGTCGTGCTGTCGTCTTTTGTCTCTTTGCGTTCGCCGCTGTGGCTGTCTTGACGAACGCGTCCGCAGAAGATAAGGACGCCGTCCATGTCGTCTCGGGGATCGTGAAGCACGTCGACAAAGGTTCGAAGAAAGTCACGGTCAAAGCCGGTGATGGAACTGAGCACACTATCAAATGGACCGGGAAAACAACATGGCGAGGGACCAAAGATGGAGGAGAAGACATAAAAGAGGGCTCGCAGCTCACTGTCCGATACACCGAGAAGGCAGGGGAGAAGACTGCAGTTGGGGTTGAAGACGTCGGCAAGGATACCAAGAAGGCCGTGCAGTGACATCCCACAGCCAACTGGTATGACGGGGATGTGATCGGAATCGATCAAGGCATTTC
>JASHVE010000272.1 GCA_030039675.1 Acidobacteriaceae bacterium
CCTACCCACTGCTGAGGCCGACGCCCCTCCGCTCGTGCTCACCCCTCGGCCCGTCGCGGAAGAAAAGCCCGCCAAGCCCGCCGTGCCCGTCAAGCAGCGCGGAGAAGCCGCCGACACTTCACCGTTTTCCGTAATCGTCGGCCAGGTCTACGACGGCCCTCTCGACCTGCTGCTGGACCTGATCCGCAAGCAGGACATCGACATCTATGACATCCCCATCGCCAAGATCACGGCTCAGTTTCTGGCTTACGTCGAACAGCTCAAGGCCACCGACGTCGACGTGGCGGGCGAGTTTATTTACACCGCTTCGCTGCTGATCCATATCAAGAGCAAGATGCTGCTGCCGCGCGCGCCCTCGGGCCCCGAAGAAGCCGCCGAGGACCCCCGCCGCGAGCTGGTCGAGCGGCTGCTCGAGCACGAGCGCTTCAAGAATGCCGCGCAGATGCTGCAGCAGAAGCAGATGCTCGAAGCCGCCTCCTGGACCAACCCCGGCATTCGCGAGTTCCGCAACGACGCCAACGCCGAGCCGGAGATTGCCGCCGACACGGTCGATCTGGTTTGCATCTTCCGCGAGATTCTCGAACGCGCCCGCAACCGGCCCATGCTCAATGTGGAAGAAGACTCGGTTACCGTCGGCCAGATGATCCAGTTCTTATCCCGCAGGCTCACCATGGAAGACAAGCCGGTGGCGTTGCGCAGACTGCTGAGCCACAGCCGCTCGGAGCGCGCACTGATCGCGATGTTCCTGGCGCTGCTGGAGCTGGTGCGCATGCAGGCCATCCTGCTCCGCCAGGACAAGCACTTCAGCGAGATCTTCATCAAAAAGCACACCGGCTTCGAGGCGTTGATGAACCAGGGCTTGGCCAACGCCCAGGACGATTGGCGCTGACTCTTCGTTATAACTTAAGTTATAATCAGAGCATCTAGAGCGGTTCCACAGTTGATGTGCCCGTGCCGAAGCCGCGGAAGGTAGCATTTTCTTGAGGAAAATGCCACTTTGCAGCAGCGGCTTCGGGATATAGCAACTGTAAAACCGCTGTAGCTGGGGTGCCTCCATGGCCACCACAACCAAAGTCATTGCCATCGGGAACTCGGCCGGCATCATCCTGCCCAAGGAGACGCTGGCCCGGCTGAACGTGCAAAAGGGCGACACGTTCTATTTGCAGGAGACCCCCACAGGGTTTCAAGTGAGCCCGTATGATGAGGAATTTGGCGCCAAGATGGAGGTCGCCGGGCGCGTCATCCGCCGTTATCGGGATGCCTTCAAGAAGCTGGCAGAGTAGTCAGATTAGGCCGCGCGTGAAAGAACCCGTCTGGATTCGCACGATCGAAGCAATGGCCTTTCATTCTCAGCAGATTGCACTCTTCGGAGGTTCCGATCGTGTGCGCGATACGGGCTTGCTGGAATCGGCTCTCGCCCGGCCCCAGAATCTGTTCGCCTGCTCAGAAACCGCCGTCACGACGGCTGATCTCGCAGCAGCCTATGCGTTCGGAGTCGCCCGCAATCACCCGTTCGTCGACGGCAACAAGCGGACCGCGATGCAGTTGTCCTTCGTATTCCTCGAGTTCAATGGTTTTCCTGTGACAGCCACTCAGGAAGAGGCCTGCCTGACATTTCTGAGCCTCGCGGCAGACGAAATGACCGAGGCACAGCTCGCTCTCTGGTTTGCCGGGAACAGCGAAGCTCTGTAAATCCGCCATCCGACCATGCCAGCCGTCCACGCCTTGCGCAATCCCACAGAAGAATTAGCCAAAGCCACAAGGAGTTGATTGAAGCCCTCGTGTCGATTGGCCGATAAAGGTTCGTAAGGAGACAACCGCATGACTTCGCACGGTGGACAAGTGATCGACATCAGGACCGCTCAACCGGAGTCGACCAGCGAAATGCGGTATGTCGCGCGCCAGCCCATTCTTGACCTGAAGGGCCGCGTGCACGGCTATGATCTGCTCTTCCGGAACGCACCCGAGTCGATCTTCCGCCGGGATGCCGAGACAGCCGTTGAAACCATGCTCGACAATGAGGTTATCTTCGGCCTCGAACGGCTTACGAATGGTCTGCCTGCGTTTATCACCTGCACAGCCGATGCGCTCACAGACAACCTGGTGCTGGTTCTCGCGCCCGAAGCGACGATTCTGGGCGTACCGGCCAGCGTGGAGCCGACGCAAAAATTGATCGATGCCTGCCGGGCCCTCAAGGGCCGCGGCTTTCGACTGTCGTTGGACGATTTCGACTGGAGCAACACAGCTCATGCCCTCCTGGATCAAGCAGACTACATCCGGGGCGATTTCCGGCGTCTTGACGCAACAGTGAGGCAACAGCTGCAGCAGCGGGCGTCAAAGTCGACGATTCTTGTGGGGCAGAAAGTCGAGACGCAGGAGGATTACGCCCAGGCTTGCGCCATCGGTTTCACTCATTTTCAAGGCGGTTACCTCTGCCAGCCAGTTTTGTTGAAGAAGCGTAAGGTACCCGCGAACCGGATGTTCCACTTTGAAATCGTCCGCGAGCTGTATCGGGACCCGATCGACGTGCGCAAGATCAGCCAGCTCGTGCGCCGCGACGCCTCCCTCACCTACCGCCTGCTGCGCTTGGTAAACTCTCCTATGTACGTGCTTTACCAGGAGGTGCGGTCGATTGAAACCGCCATCATGATCCTGGGCGAGACCACCTTCCGCCGCATTATGTCGGTTGCGGTAGTCAGCGAGATGAACGGGGAACAGTCCGCGGAGATCCTGCAGATGGCCCTGTTGCGCGCCCGCTTCTGCGAGTTGGCTGCCGGCAAATCCAACCAGGACGCTGCAGAACAATACCTGCTGGGCATGATGAGCCTGCTGCCCGCCATGCTGGGCGCCCCCATGGAGGAGATCGTGCCCAACCTGCCTCTGCGTGGACCCATCTGCGACGCCCTCACCGGGACCTTGAACGCTGAACGCAGCCTGCTGAGCTGGCTCGAATGCCACGAGCGCGGGGACTGGAGCTCCTGTGACGCGATTGTCTCCGCCCATAGGCTGAACTCGAAGGCGCTGGTTCAATGTTATGAGGAGGCTGTGCTGTGGGCCGCAGCCACGCCCTCCGCCGCCTGAGGCAAGGTCCACCCACAAATTCATTTTCCTTTCATCTGCCTCCTATATCACTGGCTGGGTCCGGGCATTCGCTCACCCCCAACTCGCCGGACGAACTTCCCTTCTGGAGTTCCACAATGGCGGACATAGCAGCAGCAGTCGAAACTGTATCCTCAGGCGCGTCGCTTCTCGACCGCAAGATGAAGAAATCGCCCGCCTGGGTCAGCACCATCCTGGTGCTGGCGGCGCTGGTCGGCGGGCTCGCCTATATCGGCACCCATGTCATCCAGGACCTGGGCAATATCAGAATTATCAGCATCTGGCCCTACGTGCTGCTCGCCGTGGCGCTGCTCATCGCACTCAGCTTTGAGTTCGTGAACGGATTTCACGACACCGCCAACGCCGTCGCCACGGTGATTTACACTCATTCCCTCGAACCCAATATGGCCGTGGTGTGGTCGGGGCTGTGCAATCTGGCCGGCGTGCTCACATCGGCCGGTACGGTGGCTTTTACCATCATTACCCTGCTCCCCGTCGAGCTGATCCTCAAGGTGAGCTCGGGAGCCGGTTTTGCGATGGTCTTCGCGCTGCTGATCGCCGCCATCCTGTGGAACCTCGGCACATGGTGGCTCGGCCTGCCTGCCTCAAGCACGCACACCATGACAGGTTCCATCATCGGCGTCGGCGTCGCGAATCAGCTCCTCTCCGCGTCGGGCGGCACCTCTGGCGTGGATTGGGCGCAGGCCACCAAGGTCTTCCAGGTGCTGCTGGTTTCGCCCCTGATCGGCTTCGGCTGCGCGGCCATCCTGTTCGCTATTGCGAAGGTGACCATCAAGTATCCGGAGCTCTATCAGGCACCGAAAGACAATACACCTCCACCGTGGCCCATCCGGCTGCTGCTGGTGCTTACCTGCACCGGGGTTAGTTTCTTCCACGGCTCGAATGACGGCCAGAAGGGCATGGGGCTCATCATGCTGATCCTCATCGGCACGGTGCCCACGGCCTACGCATTGAATCATGCCGTCACCGCGCACGATATGCAGGACTTTCTTGCCGCCTCCGAACGGGCTGTCTCTATCGTCGCCTCGCATGTCGATCCCAACGCCATCCTCGCCGGCGATCCGCGCAGCGAGCTTACGGAGTACCTGCGCACCAAGAAGCTCCAGCCGGACACCCTGATAGCCCTGCGCGAAAATATCCGCGATCTTGAGGGAGATGTGCAGGCCTATGGCGACTACAAGCACGTTCCCGCCAGCCAGCAAACCAACGTCCGCAATGACATGTACGTCACCAGCGAGGCGCTGCGGATCATGGCCAAAAACCACGACGTCAACCTTTCCAGCGACGAACAGGCTGCCCTGAACAACTACAAGGCCAAGGTGGACAAGGCGACCAAGTTCATTCCTGGCTGGGTGAAGGTAGCCGTCGCGCTGGCTCTGGGTCTCGGCACCATGGTCGGGTGGAAGAGGATCGTTGTCACGGTCGGCGAAAAAATCGGTAAGGAGCACCTGACCTACGCGCAGGGCGCAACCGCCGAACTCGTGGCCATGGCCACCATCTTCGCGGCAGACAACTTCGGCTTACCTGTCTCGACCACACACGTACTGAGTTCCGGCGTAGCGGGCACGATGGCGGCCAACAAGAGTGGCCTGCAGTTCTCCACCATCCGCAACATCGCCGCCGCGTGGGTCTTTACGCTGCCGGCTGCGGCTTTGCTCTCCGGAACGCTCTTCTGGCTCTTCCGTCAGTTCGCCAGCTAAGCAATCAGGCTGCCTTTACGGGCGTCCAGCCAAACCGGACGCCCTTTTTTCTAGGCCCATTCGCCCTGGCGCATCAGCGGCTCGACAGCGCCCGAAGCGGTTACGCCATCGATGTCCAGCTTGTTCGAGCCGATCATCCAGTCCACGTGGATCAGGCTGTCGTTTGCGCCTTTGGCTGCAAGCTGATCGGGAGTCAGTTTGTCGCCCTCGCGCAGGCAGGATGTATAGGCCTGGCCAAGCGCGATATGACACGCGGCGTTCTCGTCAAAGAGCGTGTGAAAGAATGTAAGGCCGCTGCGCGCGATGGGTGACGAGTGCGGCACCAGCGCTACTTCGCCCAGCCGTCGCGCGCCGTCATCGGTGTCAATCAGCTTTTGGAGCACTTCCTGGCCTCGGGTTGCGCGCGCCTCTACGATTCGTCCGTGTGCGAAGCGGACCTGGATCCCTTCAATCATGGTGCCTTGGTGCGATAAAGGCTTGGAGGCCGTGACAACGCCGTCGGCGCGGTCTTTGTGCGGCGTGGTGAACACTTCCTCCGTGGGCATGTTGGGAATGCAATAGAGCCCATTGCCTGCCGTAGTGCCACCACCCAGCCACAGATGGTCGTCGGCCAGGCCGAGGCGGAAATCCGTTTCCGGCCCGCGGTAGTGCAGGGCCGCATAGCGCTTTTCATTCAGGCGGGCCGCGCGGCGCTGCAGATCGGCGTCATGGGCCTTCCACGCGCTTACCGGATCGGCCGCATCGATGCGCGTCATCTCAAAGATCGCATCCCACAGCTTGGCCAGTGCGGCGTCAGGCGAGTCATTTGGGAACATGGCTGCAGCCCAGGCCGGCGTGGCGCTGGCCACAATGGTCCAGTTGATCTCGTGGCGGGTAATCAGCTCAAGCGCCGGCCGGTACGCCTGGGATACGGCGCGGTTCGCCCGGCCCACCCTCGCAGGATTTTCGTTAGAGAGCAGCGACGGATTCGCGCCGGCGATCGCCAGCCGTGCCGATCCGCTCCTGAATGCGGCGCCCATGCCGTCATAGAGCCATTTTGCGGCGTGGTCGAAGCTTTCATCCGGAGCAAACCGATAGCGCATCAGCGCGGCTTCATCGTCCGCGAACAGCGTGGTCACCAGCGAAGCCCCAGCCCGGTAGGCGTGCTCAGTGATCCGCCGCACCAGCGGAAGTGCTTCGATCGGCGCAGTCATCAGGAGCTCCTGGCCGGACTTAAGCCCCAGGCCGACTTTCACAGCAACTTCAGCCAGCTGATCGAGCTTTTGTGCGTGCGTGCGCGCCCTCTGTTCAGTCGTTTGTGGTTGCGCGATGATCGCAGGCTCAGTCATGTTTCCAGCACCTCTCTTATCCGATTCTTGTCCGATGCATCGGCAGGGGGTAGCCGTTGACGACAGGCCAAGTGTAACAATTCCGCGCGCTCCCCGGCCTTTTGCCGGCTTTCGCACAGTCGGCGCTGCGCGGGCATGCCGTACATCCGGTACCATACATGAGGCGCCTCTTCGCGACATGAGGGCCTATTCGAGAATGAGTCTGAAAGCCAAACTGGAAGCTGTTATCTACGCCGCCGAAGAGCCGGTTACTCTGGCCCAACTTGCTGCCCTTTTTGCGCCTGACGCCCTGGAATGGAAGGCGGAGCAGGAAGCCAAACCGCCGGAAACCGCTGCAGGGTCCCTACCTCTCGAGGAGCCCGAGTCTGCCCAGCCGGACGCCGTATCTGGGCCTTCGCCGGAAGCCGGCACGGTGCCGGCACAGGCAATCCGCGACGCCGAGGGACCACTGGAGATCCCGATTGAGATTCCAGTCCTTGACAACGCCGACGGTGACAGCCCGGAGGCAGCTCCGGAAATCGAATCTGGGCCCAGTGCTGAAGCCGCGGCGCAGGACGAAGATCCCGAAGCCGAAGCCAAGCGCTTGGCCCGGCAGCACGACCGCGATGTGAAGGCGATTTTGCGGCAGATCCTCGACGAGCTGATCGCGGAATACGCTTCCGATGATCGTGG
>JASHVE010000273.1 GCA_030039675.1 Acidobacteriaceae bacterium
TCGGCGGTGACCAACCAGAATGCAAAGCGGATTCAATTCGGAACATTTGAAGCTGACCTGAGCACGGGAGAACTGCGCCGCTCTGGTATCCGCGTCCGGCTGCAAAGCCAGCCCTTCAGGCTTCTGGCCATTCTGGTGGAGCATCCGGGAGAAGTGGTCTCGCGCGAGATGCTTCAGTTGGAGCTTTGGGGAGCCGACACGACCGTAGACTTCGATCACAGCCTCGGTATCGCCGTAAATAAGCTTAGAGATGCCTTGGGCGATTCGGCGGAGAATCCACGGTTCGTGGAGACTCTGGCGAAGCGCGGCTACCGCTTTATTGCGCCAGTCAGGACCATCGACCCTCAACCCGCATCGGAAGTGCCGACGGCGATGGAAGCGCCAGCGGTCCCTTCGCATCCGCCAAGAACGTTTTGGAGCTGGATCGCAGCGGGGCTGGCAGTCGTTTGCCTGCTCCTGGGCGCGCTGCTGATGCTGCGATCTCCGATCCGCACACCCTACCGCGTTGCCCAGGTGACCTTTTCCGGCCATGTGCTGACCAACGATCTCGACGATCTCGACGTCGAAAGCTTTTCGAGCTCTGCCAGCGATGGCACCCGCATCTACTTCTCGCACATGGAGAACGGTACGCCGGTGCTCGCGGTTGCCCTGACGGCTAACGGCGAGATCAGCCGCTTTCAGCTTCCTTCGGAGATCGGCGCGCCGTTGATCGGCTCGCTGTCGCCGGATGGCTCGAAGCTGGTGGTGCGCAGCCACCTGCAGGCCGAGCCGGAGCAGCCGCTGTGGATCGTGCCGACGCTGGGCGGAGACGCATGGCGGGTGCCGAACATCATGGCTCACGACGCCACCTGGATGCCCGATGGCCGCCGCCTGCTGGTAGCCAGCGGCAACGATCTGTTCATTGTCGGCGCGGATGGAAGCGATCCCCGCAAGCTTGTTACGACGCCCGGCCTCGCCTTCTGGCTGCGCTGGTCACCTGACCGCCGGCGGCTGCGCTTTACCCTCCGCGATCCCAAGCGCCAGACGGCAGAGCTGTGGGAGGCGAATGCCGACGGCTCAAATGCCCACCCGCTCCTTCCGGGATGGACGCAGCCCGCCTCTGAGTGTTGTGGAAGCTGGACGCCCGACGGCCGGTACTTCGTCTTTCAGTCCAATCACAGCGGCCACAGCGAGATCTGGATTCGCCGCGAGAGGCCGTGGTACCTTGCCGATCGCCAGCCGCACCTGCTCACCAACGGTCCGCTTGATTATGAAGCGCCCAGCACGGCCCCGGGGGGCGACCGCGTGTTTTTCATTGGCGCGAGTGCTCAGTACGAGCTGCTGCGTGCCATGCCCCATTCAACCGGCTTTACTGCTCTCGACCAGAACCTGAGCTCGGCGGCTTTGGCCCACTACTCGCGGGACGGCAAATGGATCGCGTGGGTGAACGCTTCGGATAATTCGCTTTGGCGCAGCCGCAGCGACGGAACGGAGCGCATGGAGCTGACCACGCCGCCTATGCGCATCTTCACCATGAACTGGTCGCCTGACGATCGCCAGCTGGCGGTGATGGGCCTGGAGCCCGGAAAGCCGTGGAAGATCTATTTAATTGACGCGGAGGGTGGCCGGCTGACGCCTGTGCTCAACGAGGATCGTAACGAAGCCGATCCGGCCTGGTCGCCGGATGGTCAGTCGATCGTGTTCGGCCGCCCGCCGGACCGCATGGACAACGGCAAAGATAAGGCCATTTATTCCCTCGATTTGAATACGCACAAGATGGAGAAAATTCCTGGCTCGGACGGACTCTTCAGCCCGCGCCTTTCGCCGGATGGGCGCTACATTGCCGCCATGCCGCTCGATCAGCGGGCGCTGATGCTCTTCGACCGCACGAGTCAGCGCTGGACTACGCTCACGGCGCATGGCGTGGGCGATCCGACCTGGTCGCACGATGATCAATATGTCTATTTCCAGGATTTTCTAGAGCCGGGCAAGCCCATCTACCGCGTAGCGGCGCCGGCCGGAAAACCTGAGCAGGTGAGTACCATCGAAAACCTGCGCCCCATCGCCGCGGCCGATTACCGCCTGATCGGTCTCGCACCCGGCGACCTGCCGATCGTGACTGCGCGCACGCCGGCCGTCAACCTCTACGAGATCGACCTGAACGACCGCTGACGAGGAACGCATTATCATGGTGTGGACTTCCTGTTTCTATAAGGACCTGCCGGGACGACAACATGACCATTTTTCCGCACGAGATGTTGCGTGAGATCTATGAACAACCTCAGGCGCTGAACCGGACACTATCTTTGTATCTGAGTGAAAGAGGTCTCAGGCAGGAGGTGGGAACACAGCTCTCCAAATGGGTTGGCCCTTCGGGCGAGATTCTTATTGCAGCCAGCGGTTCCAGCCGGCACAGCGGTCTTTACGGCGAGATTCTGCTCGAGGACCTGTGCGGCCTGGCGGTCGATGTGGAGTACGCGAGCGAGTATTGCTGCCGGGGTGGACCGGATTTCATCAATCCGCGGCATCCCAGCGTGCTGGTGCTTTCGCAGTCCGGCGAAACCAGCGACACGCTGGCGGCGCTGGCAGAGGCGCACCGCCAGGGCCACAAAACTTTGGCGATCACCAATGCCGCTGCTTCAACGATGGCCGTTGAGGCCGATATTTCCATGCCGCTGGCCGCGGGTGTGGAGCGGGCGATTCCAGCGACGAAGAGCTTTACCTGCCAACTTGCTGCGCTCTACCTGCTTGCGCTCTACGAGGGCATGCATCTGGGCCGCATGGACCCGGAGATCGTGAATGAAGGGATTACAGCGATCAGGAAAGTGCCCGCTTTGATCGAGTCGCATCTCGATTCCTGGCGCGAACAGGCCGCGTCGTTCGCGCACAAGTACGCCGGCGCGGCCACGTTTCTTTATCTTGGGCGCGGCATTCACTATGCCATCGCTCGCGAAGGCGCATTGAAGCTGAAGGAATCCTCTTATGTTCACGCCGAAGGCTACCCAGTGGGCGAACTCAAGCACGGGCCGAATGCGCTGGTGAGCGACCGCGTGCCGCTGGTGGTGATCGCTACGGTCGATCCGGCTCTCACGGCTTCAGTGCACCGTTATGAGAAGACGCTCCAGCTGCTTGAAGAGATGAAGGCACAAGGGGCGAAGGTGATTGCAGTAGCGAATGCCGGCGACGAACAAGTGCCGGCTCTCGCCACGGACTGCGTCGCCGTGCCACCGGCTTCTGAGTACCTGCTTCCGATTCTTGAAGTGGTTCCGCTGCAGCTATTCGCCTATTCCATGGCGGTCGAACATGGTGTCGATGTAGACCGGCCGAGAAACCTCTCCAAGGCCGTAGTGGAGAAGTAACGCCGCAGACAAAATCATCTGTTGGAGCGTGACAATTATTTTGAAGCCATTCAACGCTGCTCACGGTATCAACTGCGAAAATGGCGAGCCGCATATGAATCCAGGGCAGGAGACGATCCCCATCGACCACAGCTTCTGATTCCGGCACGAGCGTTGCCGCGCGCTGACCGCTGGAGTAGGATTGAGGCGAAGCTAGGGATACCGTATCCCGCCGAATTTTGAGCTCGGTTGATGCTTGGTGGAGTGGCGTCGAGATGAGCGTGTCGCTTCGAGATTTAACTTCTCTGGTTTCGTTATAGTGTCTCGAGAACCTTAGTCGGCTGACTAAAGATACTGCGCAAAGGGCCGAGCTATCTGTGGAGAAGGCTTCTCAAATGACTCGCAACATTCGCATTCCGCGCGTGAGTGCCATGGCTCTGGCGATTGCCCTGGCTGCATCAGTGCACGTGCGGGCGGCGGAAACGACTGGCGGCAACGCCATGATTGCGGGCGGCAGCGCTGATGATGCGGAAGATGGAAGCTCCATGCTCATCGCGACGGCGGATTTCAATCGCGATGGCGTTGCCGACGTAGCAGAGATCGCGCGGCCTGCGGGGGATCCTGACAAGCCATACATCCTTCAGCTCCTGTTCGGGCAGAGGGATGGGAGCTTTAGACCGGAGTCACTCCCTATGACGTTGAAGGGTGACCCGCGATCGATGGCGGCAGGCGACTTTAATGGTGACGGTGCCCCCGACCTTTTAATTGGGGATCGAGACGGGGCAGTGACGGAGCTACTGGGAGACGGCAGAGGCAATCTGAGATTTGCAGGTGAAATCGCTCACGTCGGCTCGGCCGTATCGATTGCCGTCGGCGATTTCAACCGCGATGGCATTCCCGATATCGCGGTTTCAGACTTTCGCGCCAACGCTGTAACGATTCTTCTTGGCTCCGGTAATGGCTCATTCCGGGCTGGATGGTCGTTTGCTCTGCCCATGCGCGGAACCACATATTACCTTGCGGCTGCCGACTTCAACGGAGACGGCGTCTCCGATCTGGTGATTTCCAGCGGCGAGGAAGGCACTTTTGTGGTTATGCTTGGCAATGGCAACGGTACCTTTACCTACGCGCCTGCCCTGAGCAATATTCGGGACCCGAACTCTTATTGCCCAACCTAGTCTGCGCGGCATGCGGACCATTTCTGCGTCAAACGTTTTGCCACGGCGCATTATGCTTGCGCGGAAAACGCCTGGGACAGTAGACTTTTCCCGGAAAAGACGGGGAACGGGAGTGCGGCTGGAACCGTTTCCAGATTGCAGAGAGCAAAGCCGAATCCGCAATTATGAGCAAGAAAAACTCAACATAACCCCCGTCCATGAGCGGGTCCTCTGGTTTCACGCGTGGAAGGAGATTCTCGTTGCCGCTTCGAAAATCCTGTTGTTTTCCGCTCTTCGCTGCTGTGGCGCTCATCGGCTGTATCGCTAGCGCGCAGACACAATCATCCGGGAGCGCGGCGCTGCCGCCTGCTCCTCACGCCAAGCAAGTTCACCTCAAACATGTTCTGGTCATTGCCCAGACGAAGGGATTCGAGCACGACTCCATTTCGGACGCCATGGCGGCGATCTACAACATGGGCCACGAAAGCGGCCTGTGGGACACGGAGATGCGCACGGATACGGAGCTTTTGACCAAGAAAGATCTGGGCAGAAACGCGAAGAACCTGAACTACTTTGACCTTCTCATTTTTGCCAGCACTACCGGGGAACTGGATCTGGATGCGAGCCAGAAGGCCGACATCCTGTCCTTTATTCACGATGATGGCAAGGGCTTTGTAGGCATTCACGCTGCGCTCGATACGAATTACACCTGGCCCGAGTACGGAGAGATGATCGGCGGCTGGTTTGACCAGCATCCCTGGGGAACATTTAATGCGCCCATTATCAATGAAGCTCCCGATTTTCCTGCAGTGCGCCACTTTCCCAAAGCATTCGTAAAGTACGATGAGATCTATCAGCCAAAGGCATGGTCTCGCGACAAGGTAAATGT